>JANMOK010000320.1:0-14567 GCA_031369165.1 Paracoccaceae bacterium | reverse complement strand
GCCATTGTGACCGGGGCCATTGCGCCTGCGAGGGTGAAGGGGGTGACGATGACGGGCTGGCCGCGTTTGGCGAAGCGC
Organism: Paracoccaceae bacterium; assembly: GCA_031369165.1. Lineage (GTDB taxonomy): Bacteria > Pseudomonadota > Alphaproteobacteria > Rhodobacterales > Rhodobacteraceae > JANMOK01. Next base: position 14,489 of record JANMOK010000320.1, on the reverse strand, counting down.
ATCGAGCCGTCGAGCATTGGGGTGTCGTGTTTGAGCGGGGAAGATGAGTTGATGTTGGTGTAGAGTCTTGGCTTGGAGAAAAATTCCTCCGCCGGAAGACCGGAGGCGATGCGGGCCATTTCGAGCACGTCTTCGACGCGGGCGGTGCCGAGTGAATAGGCGTGCACGACTTTATCGGTCAGGGTGAGTTTCTCGAACAGGCAATCGAGGTGGCGGATGCTGGCGTGGATGTCGACGGGTTCAACTGGATAGCCACCGGCGACATGGATGCAATTGAAGTATTGCGTTAGCTTCATGAAGTCTTTGAAGCTGTTGAAATCACCCACTCTTCGCCCTCGGTCAAGGTCCATCGCGTTGGGCGGTGAGGAGACGTTGACGAACACCATATGCTTGCCGCCGATGGTGATTTTATGGTCCGGATTGCGCGGGGTGATGTCAAATTGGCGCGGGGCTTTGCCGACCATTTCCATCACCCAAGCGCGGTCGAATTTGACGTTGGGGCTGTCGGGATCGACCCAGCAACCAGCGGCCTTGAGATAAGCGCGGGATTCGTCGTTGAGGAAGTGGATGCCGATTTCCTCCAGCACCCGCATGGCGCCGTTGTGGATGGCGAGAACGCTTTCAGCTGACAGGGGTTCGGTCGGCATGTCGGGGTTGATCGGAATGCGCCACGGCATCTGGTGAATGGCGCTGCCCGACCCGCGCCGATTGCCGGAATGACCGCCGGAGCGGCCTTTGCGTTCTGACATTATTGTCCCCTTTGGGTGTCATAGAGGGGGCAGCGGTCGCAGGATTACTGGCGGGTTTGCGACGTCAGAGGTCGGTTTTCGGCCATCGTTGCCGAAGGTCGCGAAAAAGCAGATTTAGCGGGTTGCAGGTTGGGTTTGCGCCGATTTGCGGCGAAATGCCTGAACCAGCAGCCAGAGCCACAGGCCGAGCGATAGAACGCTGCTGATTACGAGTACCGGCCAATTGGCCGGGTACCCCTGCAGCAGGTGCCAACCCGGCACCGCCAGCAGTGGCACGATCAATGCGGCGAGCAGGAACAGAGCGTGCCGCCAGACGGGTGCAGGTGCGCCAAATGCCAGAGCCGAGCGTCCAGACCCCAGCCGCTGCATGATCCAGACCGTCAGCCCCAGCAGCACCGGTATAGAAAGCCGACGCGGATCGGGGTGGTAGGCGGCCTGCAAGATGCCGAGCAGCAGCAAGCACAACGGGGCGATTGCCAATACCCAGGGCGGCGGCAACGCCAGTTGGGCAATGCGGTCGAGCACCAGATTGGCCAGCGGCACGACCAGCCCCAGCCCGGCGATATAAAAAAGTACCGGCCCGAAGCCCGGCATCGTGCCGCGTTCCAGCGGCCAGAACTGGGCGAAATATGCCCCGCCCAGCCCCAGCGCCACCAATGCGGCAATCTGCCGACCGACCGGCCAGTGCACGCCAGCCCGGCACAGGCCCAAGATCGACAAGGAAGTGATCAGCGCGTGCCAACTCAGTCCGGTCCAGACCAGATTGATGGGAAAATTGTCATACGCTGTGCTGACAATCACCCCCTCGGTGAGCCAGCCGAGCAAGGCACCGCCCAGAAACAGCGCCTTCCAGCCAGCTATGCCGGTTATCAGCACCGCTGACAGCGCCGCGGCCGCGCAGACCGCATAGGCGGCCCAAGTCAAAGCGAGGTCGAGCGCGCTCAGACCTGGCTGCGGCGCGGACCAGAAGAAATTCTCCGACCCCCAGACCGCGATCAGCCCCAGCGCCAGCGCGGCTGCCAGATAGCGAAGTCCGGGTGTGTACGGCATGAGTGCGGTTCCAGCGATGATCGATCACGCGCACGGTAACATTGCCGGGTACCTGACGCAGCACATACTTTGCCCCAGGCTGGATGGCCGTCGTTACCACGCGGCTGGTCGGGTGCCTCAGTGGTGCCCTAGCCATTTCGGTATTTCGCCAATGTCTTGCAGCACCACGTCGGCATGGGGGGCGAGGTCTTGGGCGGTGGCAGGGCCGGTGAGGACGCCGATGGTGTGCATGCCCGCTTCGCGCCCCGAATGCAGGTCGTGGGTGGAATCGCCGATCATCGCCACCTCGTTCGGCTGCAGGCCAGTCTGTGCCAGAAATGCCAGTTGCATGCCAGTCTGCGGCTTGGCGCCAAAGCCCGAGTCATAGCCGGCGATGAAGTGGAAATGGTCGAGGATACCGGCGCGGGTCAGGTGGGCGCGGGCGGGTTCCTCGGCATCGTTGGTGGCGATGCCCAGTTTCAGACCGTGGGCGAGAAAGCCGTCGAGCAGGGGTTTCAGCGGCACCGCAGGCGACTGTTGGGCGATGGTGGCCGAGTCGCGCATATGGGCGAGAACTGCAACCGGATCACGGTCTGGCAGGGCGGCGTAGACCACTTGGGCGATGTCGGCGAGAGTATGGGCGATGATCGGGCTGCCTGCCGCGAAGGTGTTGGCATGCATGTCGAATTTGAGCGCTTGCGCCAATTTCGTTTGCAGGGAACCGTTGCCATCGGCCATGTGCAAAATGAAATCGCGGCACCACTTGGCCCAAGTCTTGTTGAAGTCAAACAGGGTGCCGTCTTTGTCAAAAAGCAGGCCTTTGATTTGCACGTGCACGGGAGTTCCTTTTGGGCCGGGTTTGAGAAGTGTATCGGATCAAATCGGCAGGGTCGATGCCGGGGATTTACGGATGCCGCAAATTGCCGGATTATTGGGCTTGGCCGAAAGGAGATGGCGATGAAATACACGACGTCACTTGAAGTGGATGTACCGCGGGCGCGGTTTATCGAATTGTTCGATGACCCGGCGAATTTGCCGAAATGGCAGGAGGGGTTGCAAAGTTTCACGCCGGTGTCGGGCACGGCGGGGCAGGTGGGTGCGAAGTCGAAATTGGTGTTCCTGATGGGCAAGCGGCGGCTGGAGATGGTCGAGACCATCACCAAGCGGGCCTTGCCCGAGGAGTTTTCCGGAACCTATGAGGCCAAGGGCGTGTGGAATTTGGTGGAGAACCATTTTGCCGATATGGGCGGCAAAACACGTTGGGATATGGCGATAGAGTTTCGCATGAGCGGATTTCTGAAAATCATGGGCTGGTTGATGCCGGGGATGTTTCGCAAGCAAACCTTGAAGATGATGAACAGCTTCAAGACCTACGCGGAAGCGGCGGGTTAGGCGAGGAAGTTTGACAGTTCGTTTTGCAGTTCGGTCCAGTTTTGCGGCCGCAGGCTGGCCGAATTTGCAGGCGGCAAGACAGCGCGGACAAGGTCGCAGCCGGTGAACTGAAACCGCAGGATATGTGGCGCGTGGACGGCGGCGCTGTCGATTTGGCCGGGGTTGTCGTCGATAAAGGCGATTGGTGCGGTGACGCGGCAGGCAAATTCGGCCAGAGCGGGGCCTTTGGGGCCTTCATTGACGATGATTGGATAGGCCATGGCGTGGCCCGCAAGGTTGATTTGGCGGTGTTCGCGCTGGGGCAACGGCACATTGGTGAGCACGACGATTTGTGCTTGCCGAGCAATGCTGGCAAGGGCGGCTGCTGCGCCCGCTGTGGCGGGCTGGTGCAGGGTCTGATCGGCAATGAAGTCCATGATAAGATGATGGGTTTCCAACGCGGTAGCATTGCTGCCGTCGGCGCGGCTGATAGCACGATCAAGCTGATATTCGTGCAAGCCAAAACGCCAATCCCGCCGTTCGAGCCAAGAGCCGAAGGGCAAAGCGAAGTGGACCAGTACTTCGTCGGCGTCAACGACAACGAGTGGCCTATCGGGCTGCAGGGCGAGGGCGGCGACTTGTTGCGCGGTTTCGGGGATCATGTCCAATCCGGCACCTGACCGCCGGGCAGCACGGCGCGGGCGAAATGCAAGGTTTCGGCGTTGAGGTTTTCGGCTTGGCAAAAGCCGCGGGCGAGCAAGTCGTCGCCCATCAGAAAATCCAAAACAAAACCAAGAAAATCAGCGTCTTGGGCGCGAACTTTCATCTCATCGGGGGACGCGCCGCTGGCATTGAGGAAAGCCCCCAGCAGGTCATCGTCCTGCGCCAAAAAAGCCAGCGCCCGCAAAGCGATGGTCTCGGCGAGATCGGTTGAAATTTTGTTCATCATCCGGTGTGATTAATGATTGCGGCTTTAGTCTTCGTTAAGAGGTTTCGGCGACACTGCCAAGCAGGAAGCGGTTGTCGGTGACCGTATGGGCGGAGGGTTGCATGCCGGGGCGGATTTTGGTGGTGGATGACACGGCATCGAACCGATTGATTTTGCGGGCGAAATTGGCTTCAGCCTATTACGACGTTTTGCTGGCCGAAAATGGCACCCAGGCGCTGGACATGGCACGACGCGAACAGCCCGATATCATATTGCTCGATGTCATGATGCCCGACATGGACGGACACGAAGTGTGCAAGCGCTTGAAACAAGACAGCGAGCTTGCCCATATTCCGGTGGTGATGGTGACCGGCACCAATTCGACCGAGGAGAAGCTGAAAGGACTGGCGGCGGGCGCAGATGACTTTCTGACCAAGCCGGTCAACGATTTGGCCCTGTTCGCCCGGGTGCGCAATCTGATGCGCACCAAGATGATGCTGGACGAACTGCGGATGCGCGACTCGACATCGCGTGAACTGGGGCTTGGCGAATTCGTGCAACAATTGGCGATGGGTCCCGAGGTTCCGGGCACGGTCTTGCTGGCGCCCCCGGACAGCGCCACCGGCAAGGCTTGGGCGCAAAAACTGCAGCGGGCGCTTGACGTGCAGATTGTGCAAACCAGCAGCGAACGCGAGGCCGCCAATCTGGGGCTGCTGGAGCGGCCCGATGTGTATGTCGTGCACCAGTCGCTGAGCGAAGCCGGCGATGGACTGCGTCTGGTTTCCAACCTGCGCTCCCGGCCAGAAACCCGGCATGCGGCGATTATTCTTGTGGTGCAAGAAGGCAGTTTGAGCGTCGCCGCGCAGGGTTTGGAATTGGGGGCCAGCGATTATGTCATGGAACCGTTCGATATGAACGAACTGGTGGCACGATTGCGTTCGCAAATGCGACGCAAGAAATTGTCCGATCAATTGCGCTCGAACGTGCGCGACGGGTTGAAACTGGCGGTGATCGACCCGCTGACCGGCCTGTTCAACCGCCGTTATGCCACCCAGCATATGGCGGGCATTATCGAGCGCGCCAAAGGATCCGGCCTGCCGTTTGCTTTGATGATCATGGACCTGGATCGCTTCAAACGGGTGAATGACCGCTGGGGGCATGAGGCGGGCGATGGCGTTTTGACTGAATTCTCGCGGCGGCTGCGCGAAAACGTGCGCGGCGTTGATCTGGTCGCGCGATTGGGCGGTGAAGAATTCCTGTTGGTCATGCCCGATACCGCTGCCGAAGCCGCCGCCGCCGCCGCCGAACGGGTGCGCAAGGCCGTGGAAAAAGTGCCGTTTCTGGTGAATGACGGCGCGGTCGAAATCGACGTCACCGTCAGTATCGGGGCGGCGATGTCGGACGCCAGCGCCGAATCGGCCGAGGCCTTGATCCGCCGGGCCGATGCGGCGCTTTATGCGTCCAAAGCCCAAGGCCGCAACTGCGTTTCCTTCGCCAAACTGGCGGCGTAGGGGGGGCTGGTATCTGGTATCAGGGATCAGGGATCAGGGATCGGGGATCGGGGACAAGTTGTGAGTATTCGGGGAGCGTGCCGGGTGCTTCGCCAACGTGGCGGTGGTTGCGTGCGCTTGTCCGAGCGCGGCCTGCGGGGCGTCATTTGGTGCGCACGTCTATAGCGCCCGGGGCGGCAAGTGCGGTTTTGGTGAAATGCTGGTCGGCGATTTTGGGTGGGCGAGACAGTGGCATTTCCGGGCGATTGGAACCCTCACGGGCGAGCCGGAATGTTTCGACGACCTGGATATTGACCATAAGCTTTTGATCTGGTGCCATTTAACTAAGAATATTGCGACCATGTTGCAGCGCACAATGGCCGATTGTGCCGCGACCGGCAAAGTGTTAGTTTCCGCGCCGCTGGGGTCGACTCAGTGTGGATCGGAAAGTTATCGGTCGGGAACGCTGAGCTTTGGATATTTGATCCAGTTCGCCTTGGCATCCTCCATTTCACATCATGAACACATCAGCAGAACCGGCAAATGCGGGCGGCAGTGACGACGGCCACAAGACTGAACAAGCCAAGGGTGCTCGGCTATTTACGTTGGCTCTGGGCTCGGTCGGGGTGGTTTACGGCGATATCGGCACCAGCCCGCTTTATGCGATGCGCGAGTCGCTGAAAGTCGTTGCGGGCGACGGATTGCAGCGCAGCGAGGTTTTGGGCGTTGTTTCGCTGCTGTTGTGGGCGCTGATCCTGATTTTGACGATCAAATACGTGATTTTCCTGCTGCGGGCCGACAACAAGGGCGAGGGCGGCATCCTGTCTTTGCTGACGTTGGTGCGCAAACCGGGAGCAAAAAAACTGACCGGGCTGACCATTCTGGCGATCATCGGCGCGTCGCTGTTTCTGGGCGATGCGATTATCACTCCGGCGATTTCGGTCTTGTCGGCGGTCGAGGGCCTGAAACTGGTGCATCCGGGTTTCGAGCGGTATATTCTGCCGATCGCGGTGACAATTTTGATCGGGCTGTTTGCCGTGCAATCGCGCGGCACCGAAACGGTGGCGCGATTTTTTGGTCCGGTCACTGCGGTGTGGTTTTTGACCATGGCGGCGGCGGGGCTTGTTCATATCATGGACGATCCGGGGATTTTGTTGGCGCTCAATCCGGCGCATGCGATCCGCTTCATGTTCGAGAACGGGCGGATTGCCTTTGTGGTTTTAGGCGCGGTGTTCCTGGCGGTGACAGGGGCCGAGGCTTTATATGCCGACCTAGGCCACTTTGGTCGAAAACCGATCCAGTTCGCCTGGTTCGCATTGGTGTTTCCGGCGTTGTCGCTGAATTATCTCGGGCAGGGCGCGATGGTGCTGCACGAGCCGGAAAAGCTCGAGAATGCGTTTTTCCTGATGTTCCCGGAATGGGCGCTGATCCCGGTGGTCATACTGGCGACTTTGGCCACGGTAATTGCCTCGCAGGCCGTCATCACGGGCGCCTATTCGCTGGCCCGGCAAGCGATCACCCTGGGATTTTTGCCGCGCATGCAGATCAGGCACACGTCGGAAGAGCAGACTGGGCAGATTTTCATGCCTGCCATCACGTCCATGCTGCTGGCCGGGGTGCTGCTGCTGGTGGTGGTGTTCGAGAATTCGAGCGCCTTGGCTGCGGCCTATGGCATATCGGTCAGCGCGACGATGGTGGTGGAGACGATCCTGTTTTTTGTCTTGGTGCGCTATCGCTGGAAATGGGCTTTGGGCACGGCGCTGCTGTTGATCGTGCCGCTGCTGACGGCTGAAGTCGGGTTTTTTCTGTCGAACATGACCAAGTTTTTCCAAGGCGGCTATATGCCATTGTTGGTCGGCAGTTCGGTGGTGGTGGTTATGTGGACCTGGATCAGAGGCACCGAGATATTTGTCCAGAAAACCCACAAGTCGGATCTGCCGTTAACCACGTTTATCGCTATGGTCGAACGCGAAAGCGGTCATGCGCCGGTGCGGGTGCCGGGGACAGCGATGTTCATGACCTCGGATGTGACGCTGACGCCATCGGCCTTGTTGCATAACCTCAAGCATAACCACGTCTTGCACGAACAAAATGTGGTGCTGGCGGTGAAATCGAGCGAATTGCCGATGGTGGACCCCGCCGAGCGGATGACGATTGAACAATTGAGCGAGCGGTTCTGGTCGGTGCAGTTCACCTTTGGCTATATGGAAACCCCGAACGTTTCCAAGGCTTTGGCCCTGTGTCGCAAGGCGGGATTGAGGTTCGACATCATGTCGACGTCGTTCTATCTGGGGCGGCGAAAACTGGTGCGAGATCCAAAATCGGCCCTGCCGGGGTTATTGAACCGGCTGTTCATTGCCATGGCCAAAGGCGCGGTCGATCCGACTGACTTTTTCCATCTGCCCGCCAACCGGGTGGTGGAAATGGGGGCGCATGTCTCGGTGTAAAGTTAACGATGGCCGCGCTTGCTGAGGTTTTCGGCATATTCGGCGCGTTCTCCGGCGCTCATTTGGACGATGCGCGCGATGACGGCCTTGTAACCTTCGTCGGCAATATCAGTTAGAATCTGTTTCTGGCTGGCAAAGGCGGCTTCCACAGCGGCGATATCAAAGGGACTGGCCGTCAGGGCGCTGGCCAAGGCATCGCGCGCGGCGTTCATCTGGTCGCGGGTGGCATCGAATTCTTCACGGCGTTGGAACAGGTCACGGCCAAGCCCACGCCGGTGTTCAGGCGGCATCGCCCAGGCAAGGGCGCGAAAGCCGTCACCATCAACCATTTCGCGCATGTGGCCGCCATCGGGGCCACGAGACATGGCACCGGCGACCAATCCGGCGATCAGCAGGTTGAGCGCAAGTGAGGCGATCAGCGCGATACGCGGCCAGTTGGTTTTTTGTTTTTCAATTTTGTCGGTCATGTCAGCCTTCGTCTATCAAAGCTTCGATCCCATCGAAGGAATCGAGCGCGGAAATTTCAGAATCGTAACTCGTAATTAGGCCGCTGGAACTGGCAAGGTTTTGCCAATCGGCGTAACCGATCCAAAGACCGGCCAACGTTGAGGCCGTCAGCGCAGTCGCGCTTTTCCAGCCGCCGAAGGAATTGAATATTTGCGGCCAAGAGGAAGGTGATTTGGTTTTGCGCGTGTCCGGCATTGGCATGCCAGCATAAGCATTGGCCAGCGCGGTTTCGAGGAAAGCAGCACTGGGCGCACTGTCCTGCGCTTTGGCATCGGCCAAAAGGGCATCGAGATCAAACGGGTCTTTGTGCATGTCAAACTCCTCTCGATAATCTTTCATAGCAGGCCCACGGCAGCTTTGTGGGGCGATAGCAGCTTCGCGAGGTTTCGTTTGCCGCGCGATAACAGGCTTTCAACGGCTTCGATGGAAAGGCCGAGAATCTCGGCGATCTCCGGGTTGCCCCGTTCCTCAAAATGCCGCAGCGCGACGGCAGCGCGCTGGCGCTCGGGTAATTGGGCCATAGCTGCGTGCAGGGCTGCCACACGGTCGCGGGCGATGAGTTTGGCGTCGATGCCAGGGGCGTCGTCGGGCAGGTCATGGTGATCGTCCAAGGGGAAAGAGCGGCGGCGGCGAAGGCGGTCGGTGCAGAGATTGGTGGTAACGCGGTACAGCCAAGTTGAGACTTGCGCCTGACCGCTTTGCCAATCCGGCGCGATTTTCCACAGGCGTAACATGGCTTCCTGCGCCACATCCTCGGCTTCGGTTTGGTCGGACAGCATGCGTCGCGCCAGTGACAGGCAGCGCGGCGCATGGCGTAAAGTCAGGGTTCGCGCAGCCAAGCGGTCGCCTTTGGCAAAGCGGGCCAGAAGCAGATGGTCTGCTTCTGACGCGGCTTCCTGTGGGACAGTCATGCTTGGTAACGGTCAATCATTCCCCCGTATAATCCGCTTTAATGGCCGCGGCCAAACCAATTGCTGAACCAGCCATGGCGCTGGCCGTGACCACCGCCGTGGTTGCCCATTCGGCCCTGCATCTGTTGGTGCATGGCATTGGCTTCGGCCTGCGAGATGGAGCCATCGCTGTTGGCGTCGAGATGGTCAAACATCCGACCCATGCCTTTGTCACCCAATTCATCGACGGTGATGAACCCATCGGAATTGGCGTCGAGGTCGATCATCATATGGGCGATGCGTTTGGGCAGTTCGGTTTTCATGCGTTCCATCATCGTTGCCATATGTTCGGTTCGCATGGTTTCGGCTTGGGCAAGCATTTCGGCTTCGTCCAGCTTGCCGTCAGAATTGGTGTCGGCCTGGGCGAAACGCGCGGCTTTGGCGGCGTCAACTTCGGCTTGGGTGACATTGCCGTCTTTGTCGGCGTCCAGCGCATCGAACATTGTAGTTGAGTCCATCGGCGCGTCTTGGGCAAAGGCCAGCGCGGGGGCGGCGAGTGCGAGGGCGGCGAGGGATGCGAACATCAGTTTTTTCATTGTCTGCTCCGTATCTGGGAAACGCTGCCTGATTGCCGCGCTCTCAGAGTATTCAACGCGCTCCACCGTCATTTCCGTCGGTGTTGTTTGCGACATCCCGCCGCAAGGCCACCTTGTCTCACTCACATTCGGGTTCAATGGCTTTAGAGATGTGCGCATGAAAGACGAATCATACATTTCGCCGGAAGAAGACGCACGCCCGCTGGCGAAAGCCTTGCGGCGCGGCTGGCGGCGGAAGTGCCCGGCCTGTGGTGGCGGACCGCTGCTGGCTGGCTATTTGACGGTGCGCGATAGCTGCGTGGTTTGCGGCGAGGAACTGCATCATCACCGGGCAGACGACGGGCCGGCCTGGGCGACGATCATTGTTTCGGGGCATTTGCTATCGCCGATATTGCTGATCGTGTTTGTCACCTGGAGGCCGGAGGGCTGGGTGATGGCGGTGGGGTTCTCGGTGGCGTTCAGTGTTTTGGCATTGTTCCTATTGCCGCGGATCAAGGGAATGTTTGTGGCCATGCAATGGGCGAAAAAGATGCATGGATTTGGCCGCGAAGCAGGCGATTTGGCCTGAGCCATGGTTTCCTGCGCGGCGTCCCTTGACTTGGACGCGGGTGCGTGTAGAAGCCGGTTTCTGGAATTTACGGGTGCTTTGCGCTCGCGACGCTTTACAAGGAATGGAACATGGCGAAGCCAACCACGATCAAGATTCGGCTGAACTCGACGGCTGAGACCGGGCATTTCTATGTGGCCAAGAAAAACTCGCGAACGATGACGGAAAAGATGTCGGTGAAAAAATACGATCCGGTTGTGCGCAAGCACGTTGAATACAAGGAAGGCAAGATCAAGTGATCTTGACCGATTGCCCGGTTTGGGCTTGGGATGAAAGGCTGCGGGATTTCCTGCGGCTTTTTTGTTTTTGGCGGCTGGAATGGACGAGATTGCGCCGCTGATTATACAAGTCGCAACCCCGCAAGACGCGCGGGCGGTGACGGAATTGCTGCGCATTTCCTATACGCGGGTGTTGGCGGCGGATTATTCCGTGGTTCAGCTGAAAGCGATGCTGCCTTCGGTAACGGTTGCCAATCGGGCGATGCTGGGATCGGGGCGGTATTATCTGGCTCGCTCGGGTGAGGTTGCTGTTGGCTGCGGTGGGTGGAGTATGCGCGGCAGTGCTGTGGCGCGGCTGCATTATTTTGCCACCCATCCAAACTGGTTGCGCATGGGCGTGGGAACGATGGTGATGCAGGCCTGTTTGCAGGCGGCGAGGCGCGACGGGGCACGGCTGTGCGATTGTTCCGCCACACTGGGTGCGGTGACGTTTTACCGAAGTTTTGGTTTTCAGGCGGCCGGGCGGGGTGAAATCCGGCTTGGCCGGGGACTGGGATTTCCGGTGGTCGAAATGGTTTTGGACCTGCAGAAATGAAAAGGCCGGTCAACTGGACCGGCCTTTGGTCAGTGAGTTATGCGAAGGGTTATTCGCGATTGCCCATGAAGTTGAGCATGAACATGAACATGTTCAGGAAGTCGAGATACAGGTTCAACGCGCCCATGATGGCGGCCTTGCCCAGCCATTCCTGACCTTGGGGCGAAGTCGCCATTTGCACATACTGGCTTTTGATTTTCTGCGTGTCATAGGCGGTGAGGCCCGCAAAAATCAGCACACCGAGCGACGAAATCGCAAAATTCACCGCGCTTGATGCGAGGAAGATGTTCACGATTGACGCGACGAGCAAGCCGATCACGCCCATGATGAGGAACGACCCCCAGCCGGAAATGTCGCGTTTGGTTGTGTAACCCCACAGGCTGAGGCCAGCGAAGGCGACAGCGGTTGCAAGGAAGGTCTGCACGATCGAAAAGTCGGTGTACACGGCGAAGATGAACGAGATCGACAGGCCCATCAGCGCCGAGAACAGCGCAAACACGCCCTGTGCGGCGGTTTGCGACATGCGATTGATCATCGCACTAAAGGCGAAAACCACGATCAGCGGCGCAAACATTACGACCCAGCGCAGCGGTGACGCAAAGATCGCGTTAAGCAGGTAGGGGCTGCTGCCGACGCCGTAAGCGACTGCACCGGTGATGACCATGGCCACAGACATAAGGCCATAGACCTTGTTCATGTGGGCGCGAAGCCCTTCGTCGATAGCCACGCCCAGTGTGCCAGACCCAGCGCGGCGGACGGTATCAAGTTCAGCCATGTTTCCCTCCATAGGCAGAAAATTGGCCAGCGCATGCGCACTGGTTTCCCGGTATAGGTATGGTGATTGGCAGTAGATTTTCAAGGCTTAAGTGGGGAAATGTCGGGAAAGTGCGGCCTAGTCCTGCGCCCGCAACACTTGGGCCGGAGGCATGGAAAGCGGTCGCCAAGCGTAGATGAGCCCCGCGAGCAAGCTGGCAAGGGTGCCAAAGGCCACGATGGCGATGGCCGACAGGGGCTGGAAATCAAAGTTGGAGTCCATCTCGAAGGTGACGATTGCCCAACTGGCAAGCGCGGCGGCGGCGACGGCGAAAATGCCTGCTGCTGCGCCAGCAAAGGCCGAGCGCAGGGCGAAACTGAGCAGGATTGTGCCACGTTCTGCACCGCTGGTTTTGAGGATTGCCGCCTCATAGGTGCGGGAACGTTCGGACGCAGCGGCGGTGCCGATCAATACGACAAGGCCGCTCAGCAGCGTGGCCATCGAGCCCCAGCGGGTGGCAGCGGCCAAGCTGGCGAGGTTTTGCGCCGCGCTGGCGATACCCTCGCGCACCGAGATCATGGTGATGTTGGGGAATTGGCTGGCGACATTGCGCAGCAGGCGGCCTTCGGCGGCGGGTTGGGCATAGATGGTGGCGATGGAGGTGTGCGGGGCGGCCTCCAGCGCTTTGGGGTTCATCACCATCAGAAAATTGATCCCCATGTCGCGGAATTCGACGTCGCGAAACGAGGTGATTTGAGCGGTGATGTCGCGTCCAAGGATATTGACCGTGACGCTGTCGCCAAGTTTGATGCCGAGCTCGGCAGCCTCTTCGGTGGCGAAACTGACTTGAGGTGAGCCATCGTAGGATTCGGGCCACCACGTGCCGGCTGTCAGGATTGTGCCTTCGGGCGGGTTGGCGGAATAGGTGACGCCGCGATCACCCTCGAGCGTCCAATGGCCGTGGCCGACGTAGTCTTTGGCTGGCTGGTCATTGATGCGGGTGATGAAGCCGCGCAGCATGGGGGTGGTTTGAATTTTTCTGACATCAGGGTCGCTGGCCGTTATCTGGCTGAAGGGTTCGATTTGATCCGCCTGAATATCGAGCACGAAAAATGCCGGGGCAACGGCGGGGAGTTCGGAGTGCATGACATTTTGCAGGTTGGCGTCTACCTGGCCGATGGTGGCGAGCACGGTCAGGCCGAGGCCGAGCGAGAGAATAACCGAGGTTGCCTCGCTGCCCGGGCCAGCGATGGCGCGCAGGGCGAGGCGCAGCGCCGGGGGGCCTTGGGACAGGAAGGTTGCCAGCCGGGCGGCAAGCCAGCGTGTCAGGCGAGCGTTCAGGCGCAGGATGATCAGCGATGTGATGATGCCCGCGGCGAACCAAAGCGTGAGTTGCGGCATTTCGGTGAGATAGGCGGCAGAGGCGACAAGGGCGGCGGTGATAGCGAATATAGTGGCGATATACGGCCAGCGCGGCCAGCTGGCAGCGCCGGTTTGTGCGCGGAACAAGCCCCCGGCCTTGACGTCGCGCGCGCTGGCAAGAGGCCAGAGGGCGAAGGCGAACATGCCGAGGCTGCCGTAAAGCGCGGCTTCGAGCAATGGTCGAGGGTAGATGGCGAACAAAGCTGGAACTGGCAGGCTGTCGGCCAGCAGCGGGCCGAGGAAGGCGGGAATTGCCGCGCCTAGGGTCAGGCCTACGGCGACCCCGAGAGCGCCCATGAGGGCGATTAGCGTGAGGTAGATGGTGAAGATGGTATTGCCGGTTGCGCCAAGGGTTTTCAGGGTGGCAATGGTGTCGGTTTTGCGCTCGAGATAGCTGCGCACGGCGGCGGCAACACCGATGCCGCCAACAGCGAGGCCGGCGAGGCCGACAAGGGTGAGGAATGACCCCATGCGGCGCACGAAGCGGGCGATGCCGGGGGCGGCGTCGCGGCTGTCGGTCCAGCGCAGGCCGGTGGCGGTGAAGCGGGATTGGGCATCGGCTTGTAAAGCGGGCAGTTTGGCGGTTTCGGGCAGTTTCAGGCGATAGGCAGAGTCAAACAGCGAACCGGGTTCAAGCAGGCCGCTGCCTTGCAGGGATTGCGAGTTCAGGATGACTTTCGGGCCAAAGGCAAAGCCGGCGCTGGCGTTGTCGGGTTCGTGGGTGAGGATCGCGTTCAGGGTGAAGGAGTTGGTGCCAAGGGTGATGGTGTCGCCCAGTTTGAGGCTCATGCGTTCGACCAAGGCGCGTTCGGCGATGAAGCCGTTGTTGGACAGGGCTTGCGCTAGCGGGATTTCGGGGTCGAGCGTGACGGTGCCATAGAGCGGA
>JANMOK010000296.1:0-4914 GCA_031369165.1 Paracoccaceae bacterium | reverse complement strand
CAAAAACAAATTAGAAACTGCTATAGCGGAAAAATTTTGTTTACGTCGGAGGACCTTTCATTATTGAGGTATCCCGATGAATTCGAAAAGTTAAAAATACTATTTGGAAGTCATGCCGGCGAAACGAAAGTGGTCTTGTTTTTGCGCGAAATTGAGGAGTTCAAACGATCTTGGCGGCACATAATTGCGAGGCGGGGAGATCTCATATTTGACGGCTCCAAGGACTCGATACTCTATACTGGCGATGACTCTTGGGTATTCGATCGCGAAGCGCTGGTAAAAGCGTATTTGCAAGCCTTCGGCAGCGACAATCTGGTCGTTAAATCTTACGACGAGGCGGTCAAAAATGACGGAAATGTCTTGCCGGAGTTTCTGCGAACAGTCGGCATTGACCCGGCGGAGTTCGCCGATTTTTCGCCCTTCTATCTGAACCGCAGCTCGCGCGGATAGTTAAAGCCGCGCCCATTAAGGCGCGGCTTCGATCATCGCATGCCGGAATGATCAGATCGCCGAATCGGCGGCCAGATCGGCGTCGACGGCGGAGCCCATATCGTCGAACAGTTCCTTGATGTCGAAATCGGCGGCGGCATCGGCATCGGCTTGCAGTTGCTGGATCGATTTTCCCGATGCTTGCAGTTCGGCTTCTTCGGCCGAGCGGGCGACGTTGATGCTGATGGTTGCCGATACTTCGGGATGCAAAACCACCGACATCGTATGCATGCCGAGGTATTTGATCGGTTTGTTCAGCACAACTTGCTGCCGAGCCACGCTAAAACCGGCGGCGGTTGCCACTTCGGCGGCGTCGCGGGCGTTGACCGAACCATACAGCGCCCCACCTGCCGCAGCGGACCGGATGATGATGAAGCTTTGACCGTCAAGTTTCGCCGCCAAAGCCGAGGCTTCGGTTTTGCTTTCGAGGTTGCGCGCCTCGAGTTGAGCTTTTTCGCCGTCAAAACGGGCGAGGTTGGCTTTGGTTGCACGCAAAGCCTTGCCCTGCGGCAGCAGGAAATTGCGGGCGAAACCCTGTTTGACGTTCACCACCTGGCCCATTTGGCCCAGCTTGGCGACGCGTTCGAGAAGGACGACTTCCATATTACACCTTCCTCAATTCACGGCATAAGGCAGCAGAGCGACAAAGCGCGAGCGTTTGATCGCTTGGGCCAGTTCGCGCTGCTTTTTCGCCGAAACGGCGGTGATGCGGGCGGGGACGATTTTGCCGCGCTCGGACACGTAACGCTGCAGCAATTTCACGTCTTTGTAGTCGATGGTCGGCGCACCTTCTCCGGTAAACGGGCAGGACTTGCGGCGACGGAAGAATGGTTTGTTGGCCATGATTTGGATGCTCCTTATTCGTCGTCACGACGGCGCGGGCGATCATCACGATCACGGCGGTCATCACGGTCATAACGGTCGCCACGATCTGGGCGCGGACCGCGTTCGTCACGGGCGTTTTTCGCCTGAACGACGACGGACGGGCCTTCTTCGTGTTTGTCGACTTTCACCGTCATCACCCGCATGACGTCTTCGTGCAGACGCATCAGCCGTTCCATTTCCAGAACGGCGGCAGAGGGCGAATCGGATTTCATGAATCCGTAGTGGCCTTTGCGGTTTTTGTTGATCTTGTAGGCCAGCGTTTTGAGGCCCCAATATTCCTGATCGACGAGGCTTCCGCCATTGTCTTTCAGGATTGCGCCGAAATGCTCGATCAGCCCTTCGGCTTGCGCGTTGGAAAGATCCTGTCGCGCAATGAAAACATGCTCGTACAGAGCCATGTGTCACCCATATGCCAGCGTGCTTCAAAGCCGGAGTTCTAGGTCCCTGATCCGGATACGAGAGGCAACGCGATTGATGTGTTGCAGGGAATGGCGGCTTATAATGGGGTTTGGCGGGAATGCAAGTGTACCCCGGAAAAAGCAAGGGCGGGATGACCCGCCCTCGCCCCGTAACAGGCATGGCCGACGCCCCCGAGCCAGCCAAGCCTGCAGAGGTCCGCAAAACGCTTATGCGGACCTGACTGTGAAACTCAAAGACTGGTCAGTGGCGCAGCAATTTCCAGAGCCGACACAGGTGCTGCAGAAGAAGGAACGGCATAGAAAGCGATTCCAACGCCGATAAAGGCAAAAATAGCAAACTTCAGCAGCGCACCAAAAGTGAGGCCTTTGTCGGCTTCATAATAGGCGGAAAGGGACTGGGGCATCTTAATATCCTACTCTTTACACACTCGCCAACATGGCGAAAAAACTAACCACCCCCTGCGCAACGACTATTCGCAGGAACTGGTTAACGTATGGTTAGCACAAAAGACTGCGTTAATCCAGCATTTTTTCATCGGTTGCGCTGAATTGTGATTCAGCGCCAGTCAGTAACGTTGATTGCGCTGAATTTATTGGGGCCCGTCATGGTGCCAATAATGTCCAGGTCGTCGACTGACCCCAAGGGATTGTCGAGCGATTGCTGGGCGTCGGCAACCGTCACCAGCCATTGAGTGCCGGCAAAGTCACGTAGAACAAGCTGACCCGAATCGGTCAAGCCGAGCGATTGGCCAACCAGGCGGCCTTGTTCGGGCGAGGTGTTGCGCCAATCTTCAACTGCGATGACGCGGGCATAGCTGGGGATAGCGTCGGCAAGTTTCCGGTTCAACAGCGGACCGACGCCCGAAATATACAGAATCAAGCCAGCAGCTGTACTGGCGGCAAGGCAAAAAGCGAAAATGCTTGTTGGACGCCGGAGGAAACCGCGCGGAGTGGCGCGAAACGCCAATGTGGCGCTACACGCGGCGAAAACCAGCGACACAGCCCAAAAATAGGGGACAATTTCAAAAAAATCATCCAGCGGCATTTCGTCAAAACCGCGCCCACCGGTGCGATTTTTGTCGGCGAAATAGAAAATGAGCGTGGCCACCGCTACGGCACCGATCAAGACCGACACGACCGTGAGGGTCCAAAGTGCTGTTTTGGACGCCAAAAAGCGCAGGCGCGAATGTGGCCTGATAGCCGCATCGGCAATTTTCCGGGTCACTCTGGCGGCTAAATCGTCGGTCATGGCAGGGTCCAACAGGTGAAAGTGGCAAATCCACGTTTGCGCAGCAATTCTTTGAGGTCGCGCAGGCCGCGATGGATGTGGGTGGCAACTGTTCCGACTGGCAGGCGCAGGATTTCGGCTATTTCGAGGTAAGAGCAATCTTCGAGGAAGCGCAGGATCAGCGCGTTGCGCGGCTTTTCCGACAGGTCGGCCAGTGTTTGCGCCAAGATCCGCTGCACTTCCGCCAAATTGAGGATCCGCTCGACCGTTCCCGCGATGGCTACGGAAGCCAGAAGCTTTTCCGCATCGTCACCTGCCAACTCAAGTCGGTGCGATTTGTTTTTTCGCAGGTGCATCATCGTTTGGGTATAAGCGATACGCCACAACCAGGGGGCAAAGGGTCGCGCGGGATCATAACCGTTGATGTGCAAATATGTTTGCAGGAAAGTCTCTTGCAAAACGTCATCTACTGATGAAATGCCAAGGCCCAACCGGTAGACATACTTTCGAAGTCTGATTTCGTACCGCCGAACCAAATGGGCAAATTGTTCCGGATTGGTCAAAGTCTGTTGGACCAATTGCTGGTCCGACAGGTTTGGAGGTTCGACCAAATCGGGCATTCGCGAGCGTATCCTGGCGGGGTAGCCTTTTGAATACACGAATTTGGCCGTCGCGGGCATTTAGTTGACCGCCGAAGCTTCGATCAAGGTCACGGTATCGCCGTCAACCTGGTGATGCGTCGCAACTTTGGCGGCAATGCCCGGGCAATAGAATTTGTCTTCCTTTGACGATTCTTCGAGCGGTGTCCAGTCATAGGTGGCGATGCAATTGTCGAAGATTCCGAGCGGGGTTTCCAGGGTCAGGCCGACTTCCTTGACTGTCACCATGTCTTCGGCCTCGCCGGGATAGAATTCTTGGCGATATTCCATGCCGGGAACCGGGCTGGCAGTGATCCAGATGCCGGGTTGCGCATTGTCTTCACCAGCAATCCAAGCGCCGTCGGTGTTGGTTGGCTGACCGTTTTCATAGTTCTGCACGTCTTCGCCGAAATACCAGACATCTCCGGTGACGCTGTTTTGCGCAAGGTAATCCTTGGTTTCCTCAACCAGCTGGCCGTCGTGATAGACCCGGTCAAGGTAAACCGTTGTGGTCACACCCATAATTTCACGGGTTTCGCCGGTCATGGTGACGTCAATTCGTTCCAGTCCGTCGGGAGTTTCGCCGGCATAAACCAGCGTTCGGCCTGTGGGCATGGTCAAGTAAGGGTTGGTTATTTCAGTGGTGAACTGCGCCGGGTCGATGTGCGGGGCGTAGGTTTCGGCAAGTGCCGAGGTTGCCAAAAATGTGGCCAAGGCGGCGGCCGCGGTGCAAATGTTCGGTTTCATGGCGATGTCCTTTCGAGCTGGTTATGAAAGGAGATATGCAGTCAGGGCAGGGTTTCTTTCAGTTTGTTGGGGTGGTGCCGGTTTTTCGTTGACGAATGCGCGACAAAACCGGACTATTGACCGCGCGCATCTTAAGGAAATTTTTTCTCGAAAAATTTTAGGTCTGAAAAATCTTCGGGAAGATTTTTCCTTAAAAGAGATTATACTCCGTTTGTGACCGGTAATCGTTGCAAAATGTTTAATTTCGCAATCGATACATTCTGAATTCCCGTCTAGCTGGCGATGGCGTCTGCCTGTAGGCATTTTGCCTTCGCAAAATGCGTCAGCGCCAGCTCGCGGATTACCCCCGCCGACGCCTCCCCTCGCGCCGGCCTCTTGCTCCGGCCTCGACTTCACCTTCCGCCAACGGCGGCTTGTTGGCCTTGATCCACTGCGTTCCGTTGGCGTCGTTGTTCATGAGGAAATTGGCGGCGCGGATGGCTTCCATTTCTTGGGGCCGCACCGGGTT
>JANMOK010000271.1:0-3298 GCA_031369165.1 Paracoccaceae bacterium | reverse complement strand
ACCGGATTGTTGAGCATAGTCCGCTTGCAACGAGGCGACGATTGAGCGGGCGTCATCGCGCAGTTGGCGGGCTTCGTCGAGGTTAAAATCATAACCCGTTGCAACGAAACCGCCGTCGCGCGTTAGCTGCGGCAAGTCGGGCGCCAAGGCAGCGCTCAGCAGCGTGGTCAGTTTTGTGTGGCCAAGCAGGGAATCGCAAGATTCGTGCACAATTTTGGGCAACTCGCCGACAAACCGGGCGGCGATTTGACTGGAAGCCTGCAAACCGTCTCGCAAAGCAGCCAAGTCGCGCGGACCGCCGCGATCCAGCGCAATGCGTGACAAAGCGCGGGCAATATCGGGCACATGGCGCAGATTTTGGCGAATGTTTTGGGTCAGGGTCGGTTCTGATTTGAAGTAACCAAGCGACTCGAGACGGGCTTGGATAATGGCAAGATCGGTCGAGGGGCTGCTTAAGCGGGATTCCAGCAATCGCGCCCCCGCACCGGTGACCGTGCGGTCGATGGCGGCGAGAAGCGAACCCTCGCGTTTGCCTTCAAGGCTGCGGGTAAGCTCCAGATTTCGCCGGGTTGCCGCGTCGATGGCCATTGTGCCGCCTTGGCGTTCCAGAATGGGTGGTCGCAACAGGGGCAGTTTGCCGCGCTGTGTGAGGTCGAGGTAATCGACGACGGCGCCCATAACCGCCAGTGAGGCCCGATCAAACGCGCCAAAACCGGCCAAATCTTTGACGCCAAAAATCTTGGCAAGGCGGGCCTCGGCGCTGGTTGAATCAAAGCTTGACCGTGCCAATGTCATTAATGATATGCCCGTTTCGTGCACGATTTCGTCGAATGTGGCGTCAACGACCAGTAACTCGCGCGGGCTGATCCGTGCCAACATCGGGCCAAGTTGGATGCGCGGGCATGGCGTTACGGTGAATTCACCGGTCGAGACATCGACCCATGCGAACGCCGCTTCACCGCGCACCTCGGCCCAGGCGGCGAGGTAGTTGCTTTGGCGGGCGTTGAGCAATGTGTCCTCGGTCAGAGTTCCCGGTGTGACCAGTCGTACGACGTCGCGGCGGACGACGGATTTGTAGCCGCGCTTCTTGGCCTCGGCGGGGTCTTCCATTTGTTCGCAAATGGCGACGCGAAAGCCTTTGCGGATGAGGGTGAGGAGGTAACCTTCGGCGGCATGGTGCGGGACGCCGCACATCGAGATGTCTTGCCCCAAGTGCTTGCCGCGTTTGGTTAAAGCGATGTCGAGGGCGGCCGAGGCCGCCTTTGCGTCGTCAAAAAACATTTCGTAAAAATCGCCCATGCGATAGAACAGCAGGGCGTCGGGATACCGGGCTTTCAAGGCCAGATATTGCGCCATCATGGGGGTGGTTTGGGGGTTTTCGCCGTCCATTTAGCCTTCCTGACTGTGGGATTGGCTTAGCGATTGTAGAACTTGACGGGAAGTGGAAAAGGCAGATGGATTCTTAGGCCATCCGAAGAGACATGACGCAATTTGGCGTTTGAATTGAGTATTTGGGGAACCCTGAAGTAAGGATTGCCGCCGCGAGAGTGGTGGCGAGGGGGAATATTGGACGCGTGCGTCATTACGGGGTTGGCTAAATACAGGCGTCGGATTGGGCCTTAGGGGCGGCGCGAAATGATAGGGGAGGTGTCACCCCTTCATCCCGTCCCAAAATCCCTTCACCTTGGCGAAAAAATCCGAACTTTCGGGGGAGTTGTCTTTGGACTGGTTCTCGAATTCCTGCAGCAATTCGCGCTGGCGCGACGTCAGATTGACGGGGGTTTCGACGGAGAGTTCGATGTAAAGGTCGCCCGCGCCGCCACCGCGCAGAGCGGGCATGCCTTTGCCTTTCAGGCGCAGTTGTTTGCCCGATTGCACGCCTGCGGGCACTTTGACCCGGGATCGACCGCCGTCGAGTGTCGGGGCTTCGATTTCACCGCCAAGGGCGGCGGTGGACATTGAGACGGGGATTTTGCAGTAGAGATTTTCGGCTTCGCGCTGGAAAATGGCGTGGTCGCGCACTT
Source organism: Paracoccaceae bacterium (assembly GCA_031369165.1). Taxonomy (GTDB): domain Bacteria; phylum Pseudomonadota; class Alphaproteobacteria; order Rhodobacterales; family Rhodobacteraceae; genus JANMOK01. Next base: position 1,274 of record JANMOK010000271.1, on the reverse strand, counting down.
CGATGAAGATGTAGAGGTCGCCCGATGGGCCGCCGCGCAGGCCTGCCTCACCCTCACCCGCAAGTCGAATGCGGGTGCCGGTTTCGACGCCTGCGGGGATGTTGACGTTGAGGCTGCGGTCGCGCTGTACTCGGCCAGCGCCGGCGCAGGATTTGCACGGGTTCTTGATGGTCTGGCCGCGACCCGAGCAAGTCGGACAGGTGCGTTCGACGGTGAAAAAGCCTTGCTGAGCGCGGACTTTGCCCATCCCGGCGCAGGTTGGGCAGGTGACGGGCTCGGCACCACCTTCGGCCCCGGTGCCTTTGCAAACCTCGCAAGCTGTCGAGCCGGGGACAGTGATGTTGGCTTGCTTGCCATGAAACGCCTCTTCAAGGCTGACGCGCAGATTGTAGCGCAAATCCGAGCCCCGTGTAGCGCGCTGCTGGCCGCCACGGCGGCCACCGCCGGAGAAATTGCCGAACAGGTCGTCGAATACGTCGGAGAAGGCACTGGCGAAATCGCCACCCTGCCCTTGCTGAAACCCGCCGCGCTGGCCGTGACCGCCTTCGAACGCGGCGTGACCAAAACGGTCATAAGCCGCCTTTTTGTCGGCGTCTTTCAGCACTTCATAGGCTTCGTTCACTTCTTTGAACTTGCCTTCCAGCGTTTTGTCATTCTTGTTGCGGTCGGGATGAAGTTCTTTGGCCTTGGTGCGATAGGCCTTTTTCAGCTCGTCCGCCGACGCGCCTTTGGTGGCCCCCAGAATGTCATAATAATCGCGCTTTGCCATGTCTGGCCGGTATCCCATTCAATGCGTTAGGCCCGCCTTGGCAGACGGGCCCGGATTTCCGTCGTGACAGGATTACCCGCGCCGGTCTTTATCGTCCATATCCTCAAAATCGGCATCGACAACGTCTTCGTCAACCGGCGATGGCTCGTCGCCTTCGGTGCGGGCGGTTTCTTCGGACTGGGCTTTGTAGATCGCCTCGCCCAGTTTCATTGCCGCTTCGGTGACGTCTTGGGCGCGCGATTTGATCTTGTCGGCATCGTCACCTTCCAATGCCTCTTTCAGCAGCTTGATCGACATTTCGATCACTTCGATCGTGGTCGGATCGACTTTGTCGCCGTGTTCCTTCATCGACTTTTCGGTCGAGTGGATCAGGCTTTCGGCGTGGTTTTTCGCTTCGACCAATTCGTGGCGTTCTTTATCGGCCTCGGCGTTTTCTTCGGCGTCTTTCACCATTTTCTCGATGTCGGCATCCGACAGTCCACCAGAGGCCTGGATGGTGATTTTG
>JANMOK010000338.1:0-5679 GCA_031369165.1 Paracoccaceae bacterium | reverse complement strand
GTTTTTCCCGCGCAAGCGGACTGGTCCATTTGTCAAGCGACTGAAAGCGCTGCAAGACGTTTTCGGATTTCTTAACGACGCCGCCCTGACCATTGCGACGCTGGGCGAATCCGATCTCCCGCCCTTGCGCAAACCGGCGTTACAGCGCGCAATCGGCTGGACTATCGGGGCCAGCCAAAGCCGGGCCGAATTTGCCTGGCGCGATGCGAAGACTCTTTGGCGCGATCTTGAATATTCGCGTCAGTACTGGAAATGACACGGCGGCGCGGCGGAATTTTTTCCTCTGCATCGCCATCAACCTCAAACGCCGAAACAGGTCCGCCGAATATCCGGTGCGCGGTCCGCACAATCGCGAATCACTTGAGACATACACCCGTCTGGTGCGGCTTTCCGTCGGCTTGGAAGACGCATGCAACGTGCTTTAGGACGTGCTCAACACCTTGAAAAATTGAGTTAACTCTTCTTAGAGTTGACTCGTTAACTACTTGTTCATCTTTTGGTAATCTTCTGTTAGGATGATGGCAAGGATGTGGCGCACTTGTTTTTCCGTCAGCCGGGAATAAATGAAGAAAGTGCCGCGTAAAAACATTGGCATGGAGAGGGCGATGAACATTCACGATCCGCTGTTGGAACTGGAACTGGACCTGAGTGCGCCTGTTGAGCGCCCGTCACGCGCCGAGGCGGAAGCCGCCGTGCGCACCCTTTTGAAATGGGCCGGTGACAATCCCAAACGCGAAGGTTTGCTGGATACGCCATCGCGGGTGGTCAAAGCTTATGAACAGTGGTTCAAGGGTTATGACGAAGACCCGGTTGCGATGCTGCAGCGCACCTTCGAAGAAGTCGAAGGCTATGACGAGATGGTCGTGTTGCGCGACATTCGCTTTGAATCGTACTGCGAACACCACATGGCACCAATCATTGGCAAGGCACATGTCGCCTATGTGCCAACCGACCGGGTCGTTGGAATTTCCAAGCTGGCACGAGTGGTTGATGCCTTTGCCAAGCGCCTGCAGGTGCAGGAAAAGATGAACGCCCAGATCGCCAACACGCTGATGGATGTGTTAAAGCCGCGTGGCGTGGCTGTAGTGCTGGAAGGTGAGCATCACTGTATGTCTACCCGTGGCGTGCACAAGCCGGGCGTGTCGATGGTGACTTCGACCATGCTGGGCGCGTTCAAGACCGACCGCGACCTGCGCCGCGATTTCATGTCGATAATCGGCAACCCGACAAATCGGGCGTCGTAAGTTTCCCCGACTGAGCAGTGACCGGTGCAGCGATGCGCCGGTTTCTTGTTGACTGTCTTGGGGCGTGCTGGCCAACATCCTTTGGAAATCCGGCCGGAGAATCCTATGACCCAAACCTGTCCCTTGGGTACGCAGATCTCGCATGCTTTGCATGCACGCGGGGTGGATGTCATTTTCGGCATTCCCGGCGTGCACAACGTCGAGATGTACCGCGGGATCGAGCAGTCGGGCATCCGCCATATTCTGGCGCGGCACGAGCAAGGGGCGGGGTTCATGGCGGATGGTTATGCCCGCGCCACCGGCAAACCGGGGGTGGCCTATGTGATTACCGGGCCGGGGCTGACCAACATCATGACGCCGATGGGCCAAGCCTATTCGGATTCGGTGCCAATGCTGGTGATTTCGTCCTGTCTCAACCGCAGCGATGGCCGGATGGATCACGCGCGGTTGCACGATATGCTGGATCAGGAAGGTGCGGCTGCGTGTGTGGCGGCTTGGAGCCATACGGCACCCGATGCGACTGGGGCTTATGAATTGATCGACCGCGCTTTTAGCGGGTTTGCCTCGGCTCGAAAAAGGCCGGTGCATATTCAGGTTCCCATCGATGTGGGGGCAGCGCTGGCGCCGGGGGCGCCGCCGCCCCTGGCAATGGTCGGGTTGCCAGTCCCTGACCTTGCGAAGGTGAAGCAGGTGGCGGCATTGCTGCGGTCGGCCAGGACGCCGCTGTTGGTGTTGGGCGGTGGTGCACGTGGGGCGTGGGTCGAGGCGCGGGCGCTGGTGGGATTGGCGGGTTGCGCCGTGTTCCCGACATACGCCGGGCGCGGGATCGTGCCCGATGCGCATGCGTCAAGTTTTGGCGCGAACTTGACACGGCCATCAAGCGCGGCGGTTCTCAATCAAGCGGATTTGCTGTTGGTTATAGGCTCGGAACTGGCCGAAACCGACATCTGGCGCGATGAATTGGGCCATGGCTGCCCAATGGTGCGCGTCGACATTGATCCGCGAAGCTTGAGCGACCGATGGCGCGCGGAAATTGCGATATTGTCAGAGGCAAAAGCATTTTTGGCGGCCTTGGTATTGGAGCTTTCCGGGCATGTGCCAGACACCGCTTGGCGGGCGGAGCAGATAACTGCAGCCAAATTGGCTTGGCGTGGCGAGGTGGATGCGGAATGCCCGGGCGCCATGGCAATGGCGGATGCGCTGCGCGAGTGTTTACCCGAAAACACCATGATATATTCGGATATGACCCAGTTTGCCTATGTTTCGCTGGATATTTGGCCGATGAGCTATCCCGGCCTGTGGCATCATCCTTATGGGTTTGGCACTTTGGGCTACGCGTTGCCGGCGGCGATTGGTGGCAAGATTGGACGAGGCGAAGCGCCGGTTATCGCCATTGCCGGAGATTACGGGTTTCAATTCACCATGCAGGAATTGGGCGTCGCGGTTGAACTGGATCTAAACCTGCCAATCATCCTGTGGGACAACGGGAAATTGCTGGAAATCGAGGCCTCGATGATCCGCTCGCAAATTGCCCCAAATGCCGTGGTGGCAAGGAACCCGGAATTTGCCAAATTGGCAGAAGCGTTTGGGGCAAAATCAGCGGCCCCGCGCTCGATTGGAACGTTCCAAATGGCGGTGCGTGAAGCGTTCAAGGCCGGTGGGCCGACGTTGATCCATGTGACACCCGAAACCGGGTTGGCCTGATGGGCACTTTGCTGGTTCGCAACGCCCGGGTTTTGGCGACGATGGACGACGACGGTTCCGAGTTTGCGGGCGGGTTGTTTGCACGCGACGGGGTGTTCGAGCAGATTGGCGGCGAATTGCCCCGCTTTGCCGATGAGATTGTCGATGCGAGCGGCTGCGTGGTGACGCCGGGGCTGGTCAACACGCACCATCATTTGTTCCAAAGCCTGACCCGCGCGGTGCCGGGTGGGCAGGATGCCTTGCTGTTCGGCTGGCTCAAAACGCTCTACCCAATCTGGGCGCGGATGGGACCAGCGGAGATGTTTCAATCGGCGCAAACCGGGTTGGCGGAACTGGCTTTGTCGGGTTGCTCGTTGAGTTCGGATCACTTGTATATCTACCCAAATGGCGTGCGCCTGGAGGATACGATTGAGGCGGCAGCCTCGATTGGGGTTCGACTGCACGCGACACGCGGGGCGATGTCGATTGGCGAATCGGCGGGTGGATTGCCGCCGGACTCGCTGGTCGAGGATGAAAGTTCCATTTTGAACGATTGCATCCGGGTGGTGGATGCGTTTCACGATGCGCGAGTAGGCGCAATGGTGCGGGTGGGGATTGCGCCATGCTCGCCTTTTTCGGTCAGCCGCGAATTGATGCGCGATGCGGCGTTGTTGGCCCGCGACAAGGGCGTGATGCTGCACACCCATTTGGCCGAGAATGACGAGGATGTGGCCTATTCGCTGGCGCAGTTTGGCTGTCGGCCCGGACAGTATGCCGAGGACTTGGGCTGGACCGGGGCCGATGTTTGGCACGCGCATTGCGTGAAACTGGATTCAGGCGAGATTGATCTGTTCGCGCGTTCGGGTACCGGCGTCGCACACTGTCCGTGTTCGAATTGCCGTCTGGGCTCGGGAATTGCGCCGCTACGCGCGATGCGGCATGCCGGGGTGAAGGTAGGCCTCGGCGTCGATGGGTCGGCGTCTAACGATAGCGGGAACCTGATTGGCGAAGCCCGAATGGCGATGATGTTGCAACGGGTGTCAGGTGGGGCCGATGCGATGTCGGCGCGAGAGACTTTAAGACTGGCGACGCGCGGCGGTGCCTCGGTTTTGGGTCGTAGTGACTTGGGATCTTTGGAAGTTGGCAAACGCGCAGATTTCGCCGTTTGGGATGTGGCGGGATTACAGAATGCAGGTTCGTGGGATCCGGTCGCCGGATTGGTATTATGCGGTCCCCAAAGAGTGCGGGATTTGTGGGTTGAAGGTAGAGCGGTGGTGCGGGAAGGGCAGTTAGAAAAAGTGGATGAGCGGGGGATTGCGGAGCGGCAGCATAGGCTGCTGAAAAGGTTGATGGCCTGAAGGTTGGGTCGGTTTGATCCGTCCAGCATAGGCGCACGTCGAACAAACTACCGATCAGGGATGAAGGGTTGTGCGATTTCGTGAAACTTGGCGTGGCACTCGACCAACCTGCCGCCATTGTCCAATATCAGCGTTGGCACGCGGATTAACGGGTTGAAGGGCGGATCTTGTCGGCGTCTTTCACAACTGACCACGGCCGATGTTCAAATGGCACGTCATAGAGCGTCAGCGCAATGCAGGCGTGGCGCACGAAAGGCGTATCGTATTCGCCAATCAGGATCATGGTTTGCCTTTATGGGCCGATTTGGGTCGAAAGAATTGGTCGCGATTTTTTGGATTCTTAGGCCTATAGTCCAATAAAATTTTGTGAAAGGCCGACCGTCATGACAAAATCCAGCAGCTCCGGCAGATTCCACCGTTTGACCGTCGCACCGATGATGGCGTCGTTGACCAATCTGGGTGCGATACTAAACAAGGCCGAGGCGTTTGAGCGCGACGGCGGGCGCGATCCGGCATTAATGCTGCAAAAGCGGCTGTATCCAGATATGTTCACGCTGAACCAGCAATTGTTGTATGCCCTGTATCTGCCTTGCGATTTTGCTCGGCATTTTGCCGATGAAGCGCCGCCGCGGGCTGGGTATGACGAGAAAAGTTTTGCCGAAGTTTATACCAGTATATCAACTGTGAATAAATATCTTGGTGCCATCCGCCCCGACTTTATGGACGAATTGGCGGGCAAGATTGTGCCATCATTTTTTGACGGTAAGCGCGGTGTGGTAGCGGAAACTTATGCGGCCCGGGTCAGCATGCCGGATTTCTATTTTCATGTGTCGTTGGCCTATGCGATTTTGCGCCATAACGGCGTGCCGTTGGTCAAGGACGATTATCTGGGCGCGGTCGAGACTGTGGCTTTGAGCTGAAGGGCTGTTGGTTCGACAAGCCAATTGTCAGTTCGCGTGGCAATCAGCCTTTTACCGCCATCCCTCCCACGTAAACCTGCTTAATGGCCCGATCATCGCCCAACATGATTGTCGGAAAGACGCTTTCCCAAAAATCGCCTGCCTGTGCCACGCGCTGGCCGATGACGGGCGTTGAGGAAAGGTCAAGAACCACCAGATCGGCCTCGTGGCCGGGAACAAGATTGCCGATCTTATCGGCCATATGCAATACGTGCGATGACCCTTGGGTGGCAAGCCAAAGCAGAGTTTCCGGGTGCAATGCATTGCCTCGCAGTTGAGCGATTTCATATGCCGCGGCCATTGTGCGCAGCATCGAAAAGCTGGAGCCGCCGCCAATATCGGTGGCAAGGCCAACGGGGATATGGGCATTTTGGGCGCGGGCCATGTCGAACAGGCCCGAGCCGATGAAGGCGTTGGAGGTCGGGCAATGGGCGA
>JANMOK010000197.1:0-2731 GCA_031369165.1 Paracoccaceae bacterium | reverse complement strand
TTAAGAATTAAAAATTTTCGGGAAATTTTTTCCTTATATAATACAATAAGTTAGTTAATATATTGTTACAAATTCGACCGGCCGGTCAACAATTTTAGGCGTCGCTCTCACCTTCACACCCCCCAGCCCTGCGCCACAATTGCCGCCGTCACCGCCGCTGCCAGCACCGCCTCACCCGCCGCGTTCAAATGCGTGTCCCCCACCGCCACGTGCCAAGCCAAATCATCGCCCTGTGTAACCGCACCGCCCACCACCGCCTCCCGCATCGCCGCATAAGTATCGACATAAACCGCCCCCGAGGCCACCGCCGCCGCCGCCTGTTTCACCCGCATCGCCGCCCGCAAACTTTGCTGCACCGCAGTTGTGTCGCCAGCAGTAGCAAAATTCAGATAATGCGAACCGACCACCAGCACCTTGCTGCAGCCCGCCGCCTTCACCGCATTAACCCAATGTTCCAGGTTTTTCTGCGTCTCAATCACGATGGCTGCCCCGCTGGCAGGTGCCGCTGGCAACGCCGAAACCAAAGTCACATTGGCCCCGGAAATCGCCGAAATCTGCCGCACGTTGCCCCCGTGGCTGATCCAGGCACCAACCCCCAACAGACCCGGATCAGACACCGCAAACACCGTCGTCGTCGGCACCGGCGACGCCAAAACACTCATCGGATTGTCGTTCGATCCGGCATAGATCGAGGCTATATCGGGCGCACCGCCGGTCAAAAACGCCGCCAACTGCCCGACCATTTCCGCCGAAGAATCCCCGCTCGCAGCGGCATTCCTCCGCGTAAACTTGCTTCCCAAAGCCCCAGTTACCAGCGCCGGATAGAATTGCGCTTCGCTCAACCCAAAAGACACGTTGAACGTATGGCTGTCGCCCTCTGCCCCATAGACCTTTTTCACCGGGTCCAACACCAAACGACTCTCGCGCACCAGGGGCTGGGTGATCACCACAATCTCGGCCAGAAACCCGTCCAACACCCGAAACGCCTGATTGTTATACGACCCGATGCCAAACGCCGTCGGCACCGCCGCCGCCAAAACCGTCGCCTCATTGGCAACGATGCCGCCGTTATTGACAAAAGTCTTGCCGTTGATGTCGGCCCCAAAAAACACCTGCCGCTCGACACCCCCCAACAAAGTCTGCGTCGATTGGTCGGTATCGGTCGTGGTGCCATTGCCGGTGACAAAACGAAAATCGGCGCCCGTGGTGGTGTAAAATGCCAACCGATCATTGCCAGTCAGTTGCACCTGCACCAAATGTCGTTGTTCAACCGTGTCGGCAAAGTTCAGCCAAAACCTTGCATACACATGGCAAGCCGCTGCATTGTATGGAAAAAGCGTCGTCGCCAAGGCGATGCCGAAATTCCGCGCCGCGCTCAAATTCAGCCCTTTCACCGCGTCATAGGCATAGGCATCGGCACCAAATTTGGTCAATTTTGTCTCGGGATTGCCGGTAAAATTCAGCGCCGGTGTGGCGTTAGATTGAATGCGCATCAGTTTATCGACAAAACTGATGGCAAAGCCGTCGCGGCTGCCCAGTATCGCCTGCACTTTGGCAAACGAAGAAATGCCAGAATTCCGGCGCGAAGACAGGCTCACAGACAGACCAACGTTGGGCATGACGACCTATGATTTGAAGGGTTTGGGGGGGTCAGCCGGCGCTCAATTATACCGGCAGTTTTGGCATGGACGCCAAAACAACTTGACCGCACTATCTTTTAAATTGGTTAAGAACCTGTTAACCCACCGTGCGCTGCCTCAGGCTAGCGCACCAACGCATGCCGCAATACGCCCCGGACAACCGCCAAATCGACCCCGCGCGCCACAAATGCCGCACCGATGCCGCGCGCCAGAATAAACGTCAGCGCCCCGTCACGCACCTTTTTGTCCTGCCCCATCAACGCGATCAGACCATCCGCATCCGGCAAATCCCCGGCAATATCGCGCAAGTCTTGCTTCATTCCCATGCCTGCCAAATGCGCCCGCAACCGGCTTGCCGCCTCCTGCGAACACAGGCCCAGCGCCTGCGAAACCTCAAACGCCAGCACACAGCCAATCGCCACCCCTTCGCCGTGCAGCAACCGCGCCGAATACCCGGTCGCAGCCTCCAGAGCATGGCCAAAGGTATGGCCCAAATTCAGCGACGCCCGATCTCCCTGTTCGGTCTCGTCGCGCGCCACGATCTCGGCCTTCATTTCGCACGACCGGCGGATGGCGTGGACCCGTGCCGCCTTGTCACCCGCCGCCAGCAAAGGCCCATTGACCTCCAGCCACTCAAAAAAGCTGGCATCCCCCAACAGCCCGTATTTGACCACTTCGCCATAGCCCGACAAAAACTCGCGCGGCGGCAAACTGTCCAAAACATCGACATCTGCCAACACCAGCTTGGGCTGGTGAAAAGCCCCAATCAGATTCTTTCCCGCAACCGAATTGATCCCGGTCTTGCCACCCACCGAGGAATCCACTTGGGCGACGATGGTGGTCGGGATTTGCACGAAGGGGATGCCACGGAAAAAAATCGCAGCGACGAATCCCGCCAGATCACCGACGACGCCGCCACCGAGCGCGATGACGGTGGACTTCCGGTCGTGGCCGCTGCGGATCATTTCGCGGCAGAGGGTTTCCGCGTGGGGCATCGATTTCGACGCCTCGCCGGCGGCCACGGTGTGCAAAGTCGGGCGGAATCCTGCGGCTTCGAGCGAGGCCATCAGAGCGCCCGAGTGAAATCTGGC
>JANMOK010000194.1:0-1954 GCA_031369165.1 Paracoccaceae bacterium | reverse complement strand
GGTCGATTGGTGGCAGCAACAATTCAAAAATTGGTGCAGACGACAATTGCGCACCCGGCGGCGGTGCACAAATCGTTACCGCCGGAGACATACATTTTGCCAGTGAAATGGAACTTTATGGTTCGCAGTTGATTGCCGCTGGGAAAGTCACTGTTGCCGCAAAATCGGCAGGGATCGAGGGCGCTTCGATCCAAGCAGGAGGCGACATTAAGTTGACGAGCCAATCCTCGTTTGGTTCGTGCAACGATAATGTCGATCAGGTTCTGTATCAGGATTATTACCGCCTCGTAGATTAGGCTGCTTCACAAAGGAAATGGCTTTCCCGAAACGGCGCGAAGTTCATTCGCGCCGTTTCGATTCAATAAGGGCTTTGAACTGTAACCAGTTCCGGTCACTTTCCGGTCCTTGTGGGGGGTGGTGCCAATCAGAGTTTGTCTTGGCCGCAAGTCAGCCCCGAATCGGTTTGCCGCCAGCATCAAACCGGTGCAGGTGTTTCTTGACCGCTGACACGCCCAGTTTTTGCCCAAACTCATAATGCCGTTTGCCCTCTTGGCGTACGCAAAGCGGTTCACCACCCGCGCCCATATCAAGGTAAACAAACGAATCCGACCCCAGATTTTCGACATGGACCACAGTTCCGGTCCAATCGGCGCCACTTTCTTCAACGGTTAGATGCTCGGCGCGAATGCCGATTGTATGGGCCTTGTAGGGCTCGGCTAATGCACCGTTCAGAAAGTTCATTTTTGGTGAACCGATGAAACCTGCCACGAACAGCGATTGCGGGGTTTCGTACAATTCCATCGGCGTGCCGACTTGCTCGACCAGGCCATCGCGCAGCACGCAGATGCGGTCGGCCATGGTCATTGCCTCGACCTGGTCGTGGGTGACATAGACCATGGTTACGTTGCCCATGTCATGGTGAAGTTTGGCGATTTCGATGCGTGTCGCCACACGCAGGGCAGCGTCGAGATTCGACAAGGGTTCGTCAAACAGGAACACTTTGGGGTCGCGCACAATGGCGCGGCCAATGGCGACACGCTGGCGCTGGCCGCCCGACAGTTGCTTGGGCAAGCGGTCCAGCAGATGTTCCATCTGCAGCAGTTTGGCGGCGTTTTCGACCCGGGTCTTGATCTGGCTGGCGTCTTGACCTTCCAGTTTCAGGCCGAAAGCCATGTTGTCATAAACTTTCATATGCGGATACAGCGCATAGGATTGGAACACCATGGCGATGCCGCGCTTGCTGGGGGCTACGTCGTTGACGCGCTGACCGTCAAACGAAAGGTCACCCGAGGTTATGTCCTCCAAGCCTGCGATCAAGCGCAGCAGCGTTGACTTTCCGCAACCCGAGGGGCCAACGAAAACCATGAACTCGCCGGATTTGATGTCAAGCGAAACACCCTTGATCACATCGACAGCGCCAAAGGATTTGCGGACATCTCTGAGTTTAAGTTCGGCCATCTTTTTTTCCTTCCCCTTGCGGGACTTTATCCTTTGACGCCGCCAGCGGTGAGGCCGGCAACAATTTTACGTTGGAATATCAGAACGAGAACGATGAGCGGGACCGTCACCAGAACCGATGCGGCCATGATCGGCCCCCACGGAATTTCGTGTTCACCAGCGCCCGACAACAAAGCAATCGCCACCGGCACCGTGCGCGTTGAGTTGTCAGAGGCAAATGTCAGGGCAAACAGGAATTCGTTCCAGGCCCCGATGAAAGCCAGCAACCCGGTCGTTACCAAAGCGGGCCACATGAGGGGCAGGAAAACCTTGGTGATAATCTGCCACGGCGTAGCGCCATCAACGATGGCTGCTTCCTCAATTTCGATAGGCAGGTCGCGCATGAAGGTTGTCAGCACCCAAACCGTGAACGGCAGAGTGAAGATGGTGTAAGAAAATATCAGCGCCCAAGGCGTATTGTAGATGCCAAGGAAGGTGATCAGTTCGAACAAGCCCG
>JANMOK010000126.1:0-7873 GCA_031369165.1 Paracoccaceae bacterium | reverse complement strand
CAGGGTCGCGGCATCATGAAATACGCCTCGGGCCAGGAATACGACGGCTTTTGGGCCGATGGTCAACAGGCCACCGAAGAAGAGGCAGCGGCGGCGGAAACCGCCGACGGGAACTAACTGCTCACGCCACCCTGATATCGCTCGGCCTTGCCCGTGCCAGCGCTGCCCTTGAGAAGATATGCTCGCCGTCGTCCTTGATCGAGATCGACAGCATGCTCTCAAGCGTGAAATACGCCCGCAATATCCGGAAAATGATGTATTCCGGCACGTACAATATCCCCTTCGGCATGCCGTTCAGCAGGGTCGAGAAAATCGCCATGATCGAGGGTGCGCCGACCAGAACGGCGAGGACCGCCTGCCATTCCAGCGTGTTGGCGGAGTTGAACGAGGTCGCATATTCCACGCAGCCAAAGGCGATCAGCGGCACCATCATCGCCCGGCGGCCAGAGTTGATCAGCATGTAGGGCAATATCACCTTGCCCCGCGTGGTGCGGCGTTTGGAATAGATCAGGTCGCGGCAGCGCGAAGAGATATGGTAGACCGAGCGGAACCAGCGCATCCGCTGCTCGCGCATGTGGTGATAGGTGGCGGGCACTTCCGAGACATAGCGGATTTTCGGATCGACCACCAAACGATAGCCCATCTCGCCGATGCGCATCGAAATGTCGGTATCCTCACCGTTCATGCCTTCGACAAAGCCACCGAGTTTGCGCGGCAGCGCGGTCTGATAAATCGCCAGCATGCCGGGGATGCCGACTACCGCGTTCACCGCCCCCATACCGACCGAATAAAAGCCGTGTTTGACCACCACTTCAAGGAAGCGGGCGCGGTCGAACATCGCGCCCATGGGGGGCACGGGCAGGCCGCCGACGACGCCCACTTCGGGGTCGGCGAAATGGCGCATGGCGTAATAGATCGATTTCGGCCCGATCAGGGTGTCGGCATCGACGCGGACGAAATATTCGGTCGGCACGGCATCAAGGCCGGAGTTCAGCGCGTTGGATTTGCCGGGGCGCTTTTCGTCGATCACCCGGCCATGGGCAAACTTGCAAGCGGCCAAGGTTTCCTCGGCAATCGCCCGGGTGTTGTCCTCGGAATTATTATTCATGATGAAAATCTCAACCGGCCCGGCATAGTTTGACGCCGCCACATCCATGGCGCGGATGGTGTTGGCGATGATGTATTCCTCGTTATGCGCGGGCACGATGATGGTCAGAGGCGGCGAGAAATCGGCCTGTTTGTAGATCAGCGCGTCCATGCGGGCGACAAAATACAGGATTAAAAATAGTGTCGGCAGGAACAGGAAAACGCCCGGACCGATACCGCCCAGCAAGGCCGCGGAACGCATGTCATCGACCAGTTTCAGGTCAAGCGCGCCAATCCAGCCAGAGGTAACGGCGGCGATGAAGCACACCGAAACCAGCCGCAGCGTGGCGGTGAAATTGCGCTTGTGGCTGATGTCCAAGTCAATCCGGCTGGGCATGCGTCCGCGTTCCAGCAGTTTGAAGGAGTAAACCGCAAACCCGATCATTCCGCTAATGATTTCAATGACATGCAGCGAGTATTTAACGTCTAGAAGCAGGTAAAACAGGATGTTGGTCAGGTCCATCAGGGCGCAAAGCAGATAGAAGGTGAACAGCATATCCGAGCCGATGCCCAGTTTGCCGCGCCATGTGCCCGAACAATAGATCGCAAATGACAGGTAGAATGCGGTTATAAAGGCGCGAACCGGTATCGAATGGGTGCCGGAATAGGGCGAGAAAATCAGGTCGTCATTGACGAAAGTCCGGTCCAGAAACGGCACTTGGTTGATGCCCCAAAGCAGGGCGAAAGTGATGATGCAAAACGTTCCAATCAGCGCCAGCGCCCGCCATTGCGGCACTTTGCCGGCAAATTTCTTTGGCGCGGAATCGACCGACCAGAATTCGTTCTGTGACCTTGCCCCCTCGACCACGGCGTTCATTGCGAGGCCGTGTAACTCGGTTCTGCGGGCACATGCATGATGACCATCAGGTTCGGTGCGCCGATTTCCGACAAGTGTTTGGCGGCGGCGCGGTCCATCTGTTCGATGCGTCCCATGCGCACTTCGGTTTCTTCGTCATTGGGCAGCCAGGCGACCCAAACACGGCGCTGGTCGCGCACGTTGTAGAACGCCGGATAATTCGCCTCGAACCATTTGCCCGAAACCACGGTGGCCGTAGCGTGCTGACCCGGATCGGTGTCTTCGGTTTGCAGCCGTACATTGGCTGGGATGACCCCGGCCAAAAGTTCTAGCGCCAGATTGGCTTGCGGCGCGCCGATGACTTCGGGTGAGCGCAGGAAAATCACATTATCCGCCGACAGGTCGCCAGTAATGATGTCGCGCATCGATTCTTCCAGTCGCCGCCCGCCAATCAGCACCGAATTTTCCTTCAGCTGCGCCACCGCTTCGGGCCCACCAAGACACGGATCAGGACGCGGGGCGGAGGAATTGAGGGTAATCTTGACCTCGTTGGTCAGGGTCTGGCCATTGACCGGAAGCTGCACTTCGCGGGTCATCTCCTGCCCATTCGCCGGAATGCGCTCGGAATAGATCAGCCGCTCATTCTGCGCCACCGACAGCAGCCAATGGTCGCCCAGTTCCAGGGCCGAGGCGATGATGGTGAACTTGACTGAAGTCGGAGCCTTGCCATCGGGCGTGTCGTTCAGGGAAAACGGAATCTTCCAGATCGCCTCGTTCTGGAACTCGCGCATTTTGGCGTTGGTACCGGTGTTTGCTACGGGCAGGGGCCAAACGTCGTCGGTCGCCGCACTTGCATCTTCGCTGGTAAAGCTGATCAGATATTTTGACGGTAACAACGCGTTCGAGGTTTCCATCGGGGTATAGGCAGAAAGGTCCAGATCGACGTCGGTATCTTTGCGATAATTTTCGTCGACAAACATGATCTCGGTACCTTCGCGCGCCATTGCCAGCGCCAGACCCAGCCGCGTTGCGCGTTCAGCACCCAGCTCGACCTTGGGCCAGATCACCCGACCGGGTGAACCGGAGGCCAGCAAAGCGTCGCGGACCGACAGGCGTTCGCGGTCGATTTTCAGCTCAATCCGGCTGTCAGGTTCAATCTCCACCAGCGACCCCGTAGGGTGCCGCTCGCCGCACGTCGGCGAGGGGGTCATGCCGGTGGTGTTGAACGACATGACGATCTCGCCCGAGGCCAGTTCGACGGGCGTCAGCGGGATCAGCAGGCGGTATTTCTGCCGACCATCCTGCAAGATCAACTCGCCGCGTTTCTTGCCGTTGATCGAAATGCGCAAGGCACCCGATCCGCTTTCAAGGATGTCAGAGGTCAGATTGACCACGGCCTGACCCAATTCTGGCACAACGTCGCGGGGCAGCTTGAACGTGGCTTTGCCGAAGGCCGGAAACCCGGTCAGCGCCAGCCACTCGTCGCTTTCGGTGCGAAAAAACGGAACCGTGTCTTCAAAACTTATCAGCGGTTGCTCAATTTCCGAGGCCGAAGACGAAAGGAACACCCGCTCGATGCGCCCGTCCTCATTCGGGGCGGCGTCGATCATGGTGGCGATTTCATGCCGCCGGCCGGCCAGCACAAGTGCCAGCCCTACCAACATCAGACACAAAAGGCCGACACCAATCAGACGCACCCTGTTAACCCCTCCTTGTCATCCCGGCGCAACAGGGCGCCGCACCGGGATCGTTAATTTATTCAGCCGCCATTTGCGTGATGACCACGCCCGGCCTTTGGTCTTCAGTCCAGATCGACACACAGGGGATGCAATCCATATTGCAGCGATGGGCGTATTTCCTCGACACTTCCATCGTTTCTGCCAACAAGCCGTTGGCCAGCGACATCGGGTTTAGGCCTAGGCCAATGAAGGTTTTGTTGGACACGCGCAGGTCGTTTTCGGCGGCTTCCTTGCGCGGGTTATCAACGAAATGCACCGAAGCGCCGGTCACTTTGGCGACGATATGCGCCAGATCGCGGACGCGATGGGTTTCGGTCATCTGGTTCATGATCTTGACCTTGCCATCTTTGGCAGGCGGGTTGGCAATGGCCAAAGCGATGCATTTCACCGTGTCTTGCACATGGATGAAGGCGCGTGTTTGGCCGCCTGTGCCGTGCACCGTCAGCGGGTGGCCGACGGCGGCTTGCATCAGGAAGCGGTTCAAAACCGTGCCGTAATCGCCGTCATAATCAAAACGGTTGATCAGCGCCTCATCCATGCGGGTTTCGGCGGTCTGGGTGCCCCAGACGATGCCCTGATGCAGGTCGGTGACGCGGATCATGTCGTTCTTGGCGTAGAACTGGAACAGCAACTGATCCATCGATTTGGTCATGTGATAGACGCTGCCGGGGTTGGTTGGATACAGGATCGCACGGTCAAACATGCGGCCTTCGTCATTTGTGACCTTGACGTTCAAGTAGCCTTCGGGAATTTCCAGCCCGTCGCCGTCATAGCCGTAAACCCCCATCGTGCCGAGATGCACAACGTGGGTTGCAAGGCCAAGTGCCGCGACCGCGGTCAGCAGGTTGTGGGTGCCAGAGATGTTGTTATCAACCGTATAGCGCTTGTGCGCCTTGGATTTCATCGAGTAAGGGGCGGCGCGCTGTTCGCCGAAATGCACCACGGCATCGGGCTGAATGGCGTCGAGAATGGCTTCCAGCCGGTCATAATCGCGGGCGACATCGACGTTTTCAAAGCCAATATCTTTACCGGTCACGCGCTTCCAAGCCGCCAGCCGATCTTGCATCGAGGCAATGGGCGTCAGCGAATTGGCACCCAGTTCCACGTCGATTGCCCGACGCGACATGTTGTCCAGAATTGTGACATCGTTGCCTTTTGCCGACAAATGCAGCGCCGTTGGCCAGCCACAAAAACCATCGCCCCCGATGATGATGACTTTTTTCATTTCTTCCACCTTGTTAAAGCGGGCCGGTTAAGGCCGTTCCAGTTACACAATCGACGCTTCCGACAAGGTTAAGGAACCAGCGGGGGGCATCCGTTTCAATCAACTGGCGCGATTTCAAGTGACCGGGGATCGACTTGCTTTCCGCTGCCCCCGCTGCGGAATATTGGTTTATCCAGGTATTCGGCTCAAAACACACGAAACCAGTCAACTCGTCACGGTAACTTTTTATTAACCAATGAGGGCGGGATATGGTTTGAATTTAGGTGAATCTAGGGCAGGACGAGCGGCCGAAAGTCTCGCCCGACCTAGCTTTTTTGGTCAAGCCTGCCTTGCATTTATCCGATACGACCGCCAATAATTGATTGCCCTTCGTTCTCAAGCCGGAAGCTGCGATGCACCCATTTCCTCGCCTGACATGACCCCCAAACGCATCGTCGTTATCGGCGAATGTATGGTCGAGTTATCTGGCGGCGCAGCCAGCGGCTGGCATCTGGGCTTTGGCGGCGATACCTTGAACACAACGGTTTATCTGGCGCGATTGTTGGGTGAACAAGCGCAGATTTCCTATATGACCAAGCTGGGCGGCGACCCCTATGGTACAGGTATGCTGCAATCCTGGGCCGATGAGGGGATCAGGCTGGACCTGTGCGACGTCGTTGCTGACCGCACCACCGGGCTTTACGCCATTTCTACTGACGCCAAAGGCGAACGCAGTTTCACCTATTGGCGCGACAAATCTCCAGCGCGGGATTTGTTGGGGCACCCGCTGTCAGAAGAGCAGCGGCAGGTTATTCTAGCCGCCGATCTGCTGGTTTTCTCGGGCATCACATTGGCGATTCTCAACGGAGCCGGCCGCTCGCAACTTATAGATCTCGCCGAATGCGCCAAGGACGCAGGGCGCGTGGTGGCGTTTGATACCAACTATCGCCCCCGGCTGTGGGCAAGCAGGGCTGAGGCAGAAGATTGGACGGGCAAGGCGCTCAGGGCGGCGAGCGTCGCATTGGCCTCAACCGACGAGATCGCCGCGCTGTTTGGCGTTGCCGAGCATGCCGCCCAGCTGCGTTTGCTGGGCGGATTGGTGGCCGAGACGGTGCTGCGCGATGGCGCGGGGCCGGTAATGCTGCATCTGGAAGGGGTATCCAAGAAGGTCAACTTCGCGGAAGTTTCCCACCCGCAGGACACCACCGGAGCGGGAGATTCGTTTAACGCCGCTTACCTGGCAGCCCGCCTGAACGGCATTGACCCGGTGAAAGCTGCAAAAATGGGTTGCAAATTGGCGGCAGTTGTTATCCGTCATCCGGGGGCGATTATTCCGGCGACGGCGATGCCCAAACTATAGCTCGGGAAAGCGCGAGATGAGCAAGCTGGAAGTGATATTGCTGGGCGACGTGCCCGACTGGGACCGCGCCGAACTGGACGCCAGGTTTTCGATTCAATTCGCCGGCAAATCATCGGCCACAACCAAGTTCACCCACGCAATGAAATCGACCTCCTGCATGGCCTTCAAAGGCTTCAGTGGTCCGGGGTTGGGCGCAGACATCATGGACCAGCTTCCGGGGCTGAAACTGATCGCCAATTATGGCGTCGGTTATGACTCCATCGATGTCGCCGCCGCCGTCAAGCGCGGTATCGCCGTCACCAATACGCCCGATGTTTTGACCGGCGAAGTGGCCGACCTCGCGGTTGGCCTGATGTTGTCCATCACCCGTGATTTGTCCGGTGGAGAGGCTTGGCTGAAATCGGGCGACTGGGGTGCAAAAGGCCCTTATCCGCTGCAGCGGCGCGTGTTTGGCAAACGGGTCGGCATCGTAGGATTGGGCCGGATCGGCACGGAAATCGGACGTCGGCTGACCGGCTTTGACATGGCAATTTCATACTGGTCGCGCAGACCAAAACCGGCCACGGCTGGCTGGACATACGTGGCCGATCTGGTGGACCTTGCGACGGAATCCGACTTTCTGATCATCGCCCTTGCCGGTGGCCCGGAAACCGCAGGTTTGGTGACCAGGCAGGTGATCGAGGCGCTGGGGCCAAAAGGCACCCTGGTCAACATCTCGCGCGGCACCACCGTCGATGAAGCGGCCATGCTCGACGCGCTTGAAACCGGCAAACTCGGCTGGGCCGCGCTCGACGTATTCCTGAACGAACCCAACCCCGACCCGCGCTTTCTCGCCCTCAAGAACGTCCACCTGCAACCCCACGTCGCCTCCGCCACCGAAGAAACCCGCCGCGCCATGGGCATGCTGATGATCGACAACATCTCGGCCTATCTGACGGGAAAGGCTCTGCTGACACGGGTGGCGTAAAAGGCTGCAAGTCGTTGCGGGCATGCGCAATTGGGCATTCAGGATCAGTTTTGGCAGATTTGCCAATCGCATTTTGCTTCAAATTGCACTAAACTGGAGATGTGAGCCGCATCCTGTTTCGGGGTGTATTTGCGCAAATTGAACGCACCGATCCATTTTGCGGAGGTGTAACCAGTATCTAAGTCAGTCTGGACTTCGAGACACCAAAAGCGGGACTAACTTCACTTCAGATTTTACTTGGGAGATTTCATAATGACCGATACTGCCAATACACCTGAAGTTATAAGCACCAAACCTGAATGGAATCATCAATATACATTTCACATTCAGCGTTTGCAGCTTTACTCTGGCCTGGCATTCATGCTGGCGAGCGCGACCATCATACTCTATACTTTCGCCAGTTTTGCGTTATTTGAAAAAGAACCCGTACCGGCAGATCTCGTACGCGAATACGGATCCGAGACCTTGAATTTTATCGAGGGACATTTCGATATTTTCGCCGGATTCGCGCTGGCCCTGCTTTCTGGCTGGTTCGGCTTGTGGCTGTTCTCTAAAATCAACGCCAATTACAGCCAGGTCATTCGCAAGGAAGACCGCGCGCTGTTGCAGCCGCTGATCGAAACTGCGAACGTTGAAGCCATAAACCAATATATCCGCCTTT
>JANMOK010000060.1:0-4659 GCA_031369165.1 Paracoccaceae bacterium | reverse complement strand
ATCCAACAGCACCAGCTCGCTTTCCTTGACAATCGCCCGCGCTAAAGCGGTGCGTTGCTGCTGGCCGCCCGACAATTCCGAAGGCTTTCGCTTTAACATCGGCCCCAGCCGCAAAATCTCGGCGGCTTCATTGACCCGACGGGTGATTTCTGCGCTGGAAACCCCAGCCACCCGCAAAGGCGAGGCGATATTCTCGAACACATTCATATTTGGATAGTTGACGAAAAACTGGTGCACCAAACTGATATTGCGCCTTTGCGGCGAAACACCGGTGACGTTCTTGCCGTTCATCCAGATTTCGCCAGAGGTCGGCTGCTCCAAACCCGCCATCAGTTTGATAAGGCTGGTTTTCCCTGCATTAGTCGCGCCAAGCAACACGTTGAACCCGCTTTGCGCCAAGGTCAGGCTGGTCTCGTGGATATGCATATCCACCCCGACCCTTTTGGTCACATTGCGCAGTTCCAGTGTCATTCCATTCCGCCCCGTTCGTGCAACTCTAGCGCGGACTTTGGTTCCTGTCGCGCGCGACCACACCGTTTTTAGAAAAAACCGCCGGAGTTGTTACCCCGGCGGCGTGCTGGCGATAGCCAGGGGAGGAGTTAGCCGGCGTCAGACCATTGCTTGATCAGTTCGTCATAGTTGATGGTCACGCCCTGCTCTTTTTCGTTTTCGAGCTTTGCCTTCGGGCCGTTTTCGATACCCAGCCATTCGGACGGATCCTTTGGCTCGTTCAGTCGCGGACCACAGCCGCCGTAGACATTGGCCGATTCATCTGCTGCCTGCATACGGGCCATGGTGATGTCCATTTCGTCGGCCAAACGATCCAAAGCCTCTTGCGCGGTAAATGCGCCAGAGTTCACGTCACCGATCTGCTGCCACCAGATTTGCGCCAGTTTCGGATAATCCGGCACGTTGACACCGGTCGGCGACCAACGAACGCGGTCAGGCGAGCGGTAGAACTCGACCAATCCACCCAGTTTCGGTGCACGCTCGGTGAAGCTTTCATGCCGCACTGTGGAGTCGCGGATGAACGTAAGACCCACATGCGATTTCTTCACGTCGACAGTTTTCGATACGGCGAACTGGGCGTAAAGCCAGGCAGCCATGGCGCGGTCAGGTGGAGTGGATTTCAGGAACGTCCACGATCCCACGTCTTGGTAACCGACCTTCTGGCCTTCTTTCCAATAGGGGCCATGCGGGCTGGGGGCCATCCGCCACAGCAGATTGCCCTCGTCGTCCACCACGTTATTGCCTTCCGACTTTGGCCTGACCAAGCCGGAGCCGAACGCGGAGTACCAGAAGATCTGCTGGGCTACGTTGCCCTGATCGAGCGCCGGCAACGACTGGTAGAAGTCGAAGGACGCTGCTCCCGGAGGAGCATACTTGCGCAGCCACTCGTCACATTTGGCAATCGCATAGACCGCCGCCGGGCCGTTGGCCTCGCCGCCTCTGGAAACGCTGGCACCCACTGGATTGCAGGTACCCGCCTCCATGCGGATGCCCCATTCGTCGATCGGGATTCCGTTCGGTTCGCCCACCGAACCGACACCGGCCATGGACAGCCAAGCATCGGTCATCCGCCAGCCAAGGTCAGGCGCACGCTTGCCATAATCCATATGGCCGTAGACACGAACCCCATCGATCTCCTTCACGTCATTGGTGAAGAAATCGGCGATATCTTCATAGGCCGACCAGTTGACCGGCACGCCCAGATCATAGCCGTATTTGGCTTTGAAAGCGTCTTTCAGGTCTTGCCGGTCGAACCAATCCTTGCGGAACCAGTAGAGGTTGACGAATTGCTGATCGGGCAATTGGTACAGCTTGCCGTCCGGTCCGGTGGTGAAGCTGGCCCCCATGAAGTCGGGCAGATCGAGACCGGGGTTGGTTACATCCTTCCAGTCGGCCGCCATCATGTCGGTCAGATTATAGGTAAGCTGCAGGCGTGAGTGGGTTCCGATCAAGTCGCTGTCGTTGACATAACCGTCATAAAGGTTGCGGTTGGTCTGCATCTGGGTTTGAACCGCCTGCACAACCTCGCCTTCGCCAAGGATCTGGTGGTTGACCTTGATCCCGGTGATTTCTTCAAAGGCCTTGGTCAGCACCGTCGATTCATAGGTGTGCGTCGGGATGCCCTCGGAGATCACGTTGATTTCCATACCCGCAAAAGGCGCTGCGGCGTCGATAAACCACTGCATCTCGGCTTTTTGTTCGTCCACACTCAGCGTCGAGGGCTGAAATTCGTCGTTAATCCATTTCTCCGCTGCGGCCATATCGGCCCAGGCAGCGGGTGCTGCTGCCAATACCGCCATCGTGGCGGCAGCAGACAACAAGTGCTTACGCATTGTTCGTCCTCCCTTGTCGAATCTTACTTGCCTTCGCGTTAGCCGCGAATTCATTAGCTTTCGTATGAGCGCATTCGCGTGTCAAGTGAAACTATTTACTTTTCATTATGGCTTTCATCGGTCATGTTCGCCCGAATGCGAGTCTCTGACGATTGCAAAGTGAAATGGCGCTGACTCAACGGCAAAACGACATTTTATCGCTGATCAAGAAGTCCGGCCAAGTTGGCGTGGATGATCTTGCCGCGCAATTTGACGTGTCCACCCAGACAATTCGCAAGGATTTGAACGAGCTGGCGCAGCGCGGCCTCGCCGCCCGAGTGCACGGCGGGGCGATGCCGCGCGCTTCGATCGCCAATGTTGCCTATGAAGACCGCCGCCAGATGGCGAGTTCGGAAAAACAGTTGATTGGCCAGCTCGCTGCAACGTTGATTCCCAACAATTGCTCGATCATGCTCAATATCGGCACCACTACCGAACAGGTCGCTCGCGCTTTGTCGGGCCATTCCGATCTGGTGGTCATTTCCAACAACGTCAACATCATCAATTCACTCAGCGGTTCGGCTTCCAAGGAACTGATCCTCGCTGGCGGCACCGTGCGGCAAAGCGATGGTGCTATTGTCGGCGACGCGGCCGTCGAGTTTATCTCGCGTTTCAAAGTCGATTTCGCCATCATCGGAGCATCGGCAATGGACGATGACGGTGCGGTGCTGGATTTTGATGTGCGCGAAGTCTCGGTCGCCCGCGCCATTCTGCGCAACGCCCGCACCCGGATATTGGTCTGCGACAGCCAGAAATTTGAACGCACCGCCCCAGTCCGCGTCTGCGATATCTCGGAAATCGACTATTTTGTCACTGACCGCCTGCCCTCGCGAGAATTTCAGACGGCTTGTGAAAAGGGCGGCACGACAATTCTGGCTACAGAGACGCAAGATGCACGCCGCACCGCCTGACATCGTCTATGATCTGGTCATTATCGGTGGCGGCATCAACGGTTGCGGCATCGCAAGGGATGCCTCGGGGCGTGGTTTGAAAGTACTGCTGTGTGAGATGGACGACCTCGCGCAGGCCACTTCTTCCGCGTCGACAAAACTGTTCCACGGTGGTTTGCGCTACCTTGAATACTACGAATTCCGGCTGGTGCGCGAGGCGCTGAAGGAGCGTGAGGTGCTGCTGCGCGCCATGCCCCATATCGCGTGGCCGCTGCGCTTTGTGTTGCCACACCATTCGGGACTGCGCCCAAAGTGGCTGCTGCGTCTGGGATTGTTCATTTATGACCACATGGGAGGTCGCAAGATCCTGCCGCCAACCCGCACTCTCGATCTGCGCACCGACGTTGTCGGCAGGCCGCTGCAAGACCGATTCACCACGGCTTTTGAATATTCTGATTGCTGGGTCGAGGATTCGCGACTGGTCGTGTTGAACGCCCGCGACGCCGCCGACAAAGGTGCCGTTATCTTGACCCGAACTGCCTGCCAAACTGCCGAACGCCGCAACGGCCAATGGCACGTTACGATGCTCGATGAAACCACCCAGACCAATTTCATCGTCAAAGGCCGCTGTCTGGTCAATGCCGGTGGCCCGTGGGTTGAGGACATTTTCCGCAACAAACTGCGGCAGAACTCCAGCGACCGCACGCGGCTTGTCCGTGGCTCGCACATTGTCACGCGCAAATTGTTTGATCACGACCGCCCGTACTTTTTTCAACAATCTGACGGACGCATCATTTTCGCCATCCCCTACGAGACCGATTTCACCTTGATTGGCACGACCGATCTGGATCACCACGGCGACCCCGGCTCGCCCGTGTGCACCGATTCCGAGAAGGAATATCTGTGCAAAGCCGCTTCGGAATATTTCAAGAACCCAGTTACAACTGCCGATGTCGTTTGGTCCTATTCCGGCGTGCGTCCACTGTATGACGATGGCGCATCCTCCGCCACCGCCGCGACGCGCGACTATGTGCTGAAAGTGGAAGTTGAGGCCGGCGTGCCTTTGCTCAATGTCTTTGGCGGCAAGATCACCACCTACCGAAAACTGGCCGAGGCAGCACTGAGCAAACTGCGCCCTTGGTTTCCCGATATGGGTCAGGCATGGACTGCGGGCGCGCCCCTGCCCGGTGGCAATTTTCCGGTAGATGGTGTTCGCGAGCTGATCGCGCGGCTTGGCGAAAAATACCCTTTTCTCGATGAACAATGGGCAAAACGCCTGATTCGCGCCTATGGCACATTGGCTTTTGATGTCTTGGGAAATGCTAAATCAGCGACTGATTTGGGCCGCAGTTTCGGCTGGAATTTGACCGAGCGCGAAGTTGAATGGC
>JANMOK010000054.1:0-2579 GCA_031369165.1 Paracoccaceae bacterium | reverse complement strand
CCGGTTTTGATAATCAAGTGATAATTTAGAATTATGCCCCTTAATTAACCAATTTAAACCAATATCAAACAAAAGCATTCCTTTATGTTGTAAAGCTGCATAATCGGCAAATTGTGCGCATTGCGCGCCGTTCCTGCCACCTCTGCCGCCGGATCGCGGATTTCGGTCACCGATACATCGCCCAGCCCCAACGCGCCCAGAACTTCGCGGAACGCGCCGATATCAACTGTCTCGGTCGGCTCGGCCGTAATCATCGTGCCACCGCGAAAATCGACGCCTTGGTTCAAACCGACGACGAAATACAGCACAATCGATGCCAAAACGGCGACGGCCGAAATGCCAAACGTAATCGCGTAATATTTGAAAAAATCGACATTGGTAATCGAAGGAACCAGCTTCAGACGCATCATGCTCTCCTAGACCAAAATCGTTTTCGGGCGACGCCAGTTCAGATACGCCGCAATGATGGATCGTGTTACCCAGATTGCCGTGAAAATCGAGGTTACCAGACCAAGCCCCAACGTCACCGCAAAACCGCGGATCGGCCCCGATCCAAGTGCAAACAAAATCACCGCCGCAATCAACGTGGTCAGCGAGCCATCGACAATTGCCGACAAGGCCTTTTCATATCCCAGCGACATCGCGCGAACTGGCCCTTTGCCGCTGCGCAGCTCCTCGCGCACCCGTTCAAACACCAACACGTTGGCATCCACCGCCATGCCGATGGTCAGGATGATGCCGCCGATCCCCGGCAGGGTTAAAGTCGCTCCGATCACACTCATCATCGCGAAAATCATCACGATGTTCAAAATCAATGCCACATTGGCGAACATGCCCCAGATGCCATAACTCAGCACCATATAGGCACATACCGCCGCAAAGGCGATGATCGAGGCCAGTTTTCCTGCCTCAATCGAATCCTGCCCCAGCTCAGGCCCAATGACCCGCTGCTCCAACACTTTGATCTCGGCAGGCAAAGCGCCAGCCCGCAACAAGACCGCCAAACGGGTGCTGTCCTCGACGGTAAAATTGCCGGTGATCTGACCCGCGCCACCGGGTATTTTGGTTCTGATTGTCGGCGCCGAAATCACCTCATCGTCCAGCACGATTGCAAACGGTTTCTCGATATTCGCTGCGGTATATTCGCCGAATATTATGCCGCCCTGCGGGTTGAAGCGAAACGAAACCGCCGGTTGACCGTTCTCGTCAAATGTTGGTTGTGCATCGACAAGCTGGTCGCCACTGACAACCGGCCGGCGTTCCAGCAAATAGAAAAAACCAGGCTCGTCCAGCGACGGCACCAGTATCTCGCCAGCACCTGCACTGGCATTCGCGTCGCTGGTGCGGCCTTTGACCGTGTTAAATGTCAGCTTTGCAGTTTTGCCGATCAGCTTGAGCAGCTCTTCTGCCGACCCAATCCCCGGCACCTGGATCAAAATCCGGTCCTTGCCCTGCCTTTGAATCGTCGGCTCGCGGGTGCCCGCCTCATCAACCCGGCGCCGCACGATCTCCAGCGATTGTTCCATGGTGCGGTCATCACTGGCCACTTTCTCGGCGTCGCTCAAGACCACCACAATCTCGTCGGCCTGATTGCTGACCACGATATCCGTGGTCCCCAGGCCGGTAAGCGAAACAACCGGCTGGGCAATTGCCTCCACCGCGGCCAAGGCCGCAGGCATTCCGGCCGGGTCGCTGATTTTCACCCGCAACTCGGCGGGATCGTTCTCGATGCGGCGCACATTGCCGACCTGGTTCTTCAGATCGCGCAAGGCATCGCGCACCATCGGCCAATAATTGTCGAGCCGTTCGGCATAAATTTCCTCAACCCGCACTTCGACCAACACATGCGCGCCGCCGCGCAGGTCAAGCCCGAGGTTGACGATAGCATTCGGCATCCATCCCGGCCAAGCATCATTGGCAGCTTGAATTTCCGGTGTCGCCGGATTGCCCGCTTCCAAAAACGCCACCGCATCATTGTGACTCTCAACCCGCGCGTAAAACGCCACCGGCACGGCCAGATAGGCGCAGAACAGGCATATTCCCCAAATCAGCGCGTTTTTCCAGAATGGAAACTCAAGCATATTCAATCCCTTGAATGCAAATGTTTAGGCGCCGGGTTCAGGCTGCAGGCTCGGTCTTGCTCAACACCTGCGTCACCGTGTGCTTGACCACGCGCACTTTCACGCCAGTAGCAATCTCGACTTCCAATTCGCCGTCGCTGACCTTGGAAACCTTGCCGATGATCCCGCCCGAAGTCACCACTTGGTCACCGCGCCGCAAGGCCGCCACCAGTGCCCGATGATCTTTCAGTTTCTTTTGTTGCGGGCGGATCATCAGGAAATACATGATGCCAAATATCAGCACGATTGGCAGAAACGAGATCAACCCCGCCCCCGCCGGAGCCCCCGCCGCCTGCGCATAAGCCGGTGTCACAAACATCCCATTCCCCTTGAAACCATCCTCGGACTTGAGCCGCCCGAATTCCGCGCGGACACTAACGACGCCCCATTGGGGATGCAAGGCACCCCAATTAGCCGCAACGTCGCACCTCACCCTTCCACCCAATCGACAAATCTGGC
>JANMOK010000044.1:0-8243 GCA_031369165.1 Paracoccaceae bacterium | reverse complement strand
GTCGGTTACCCGATGAACTATCACGTCACTGGTTCGCTCCGGCTGGCGCACACGAAAGAACGCATGCAAGAATTCGCCCGCGCCAAGGGCATGGGGCGCTATCAGGGTATGGAAATCGACCTGCTGGCCCCAAGCGAGATCAAGGACAAATACCCGTTCCTCGAATTGCACGACCTGCAAGGTGCGCTTTATGACCCCAATGACGGCGACATCGACCCAGCGCAACTGACCCAAGCCCTTGCCAAAGGCGCGCGCGACCTTGGCGCAACAATCCTGCGCCATACGCCTGCTACCGGCGTTTCGCGCGATAAGAATGACTGGATTATCCACACGCCGAAGGGCGATATCCGCTGCGAAAAAGTGGTCAACGCGGCGGGGTATCGGGCGCAACAGGTTGGTGAATGGTTCAAACCCTTTGGCGGCCGCACCGTGCCGATGGTGGTGATGAGCCATCAATATCTGCTGACCGATGAAATCCCCGAACTTGCGGCGTGGAGCCGCGATCACGGCCACAAACTGCCCCTGCTGCGCGATGTGGATTCCTCCTACTACCTGCGCCAAGAAAAGAACGGCCTCAACCTCGGCCCCTACGAGAAAAACTGCCGCGCCCATTGGGCCTCGCCAGATGATCCCATGCCCGATGATTTTGCCTTTCAGCTGTTCCCCGATGATCTGGAAAGGCTGGAATGGTACGTCGAAGACGCCATGCAGCGCGTGCCTTTGCTGGCCAAGGCCGGCATATCCAAGATCATCAACGGCCCGATCCCCTATACCCCGGACGGCAACCCTTTGATCGGACCAATGCCCGGCGTGCGCAACGCTTATGAGGCCTGCGTTTTCACCTTTGGCATCGCCCAAGCCGGTGGTGCGGGCAAGGTGCTGGCCGAATGGGTGACAGCAGGTGCCACCGAATGGGACATGTGGTCGTGTGACCCGCGCCGGTTCACCGGCTTTGCCGATCACACCTATTGCGTCGCCAAAGCACGCGAGGTTTACGGCAACGAATACGCCATATCCTTCCCTCGCCACGAATGGCCGGAGGGGCGGGACCGGAAACTGTCGCCAGTGCATGACCGCGTCAAGGCATTGGGCGGCCAATTAGGCGCCTATAACGGCTGGGAACGGGCGAATTGGTATGCGCATCCGGGCGATGACATATCGGAAGCCGCAACGCTGATGTTCGCCCGCCAAGGCCCATGGGAAGTCCGCGTACAGCAGGAATGCCAGGCGGTGCGCGACGCAGCCGGCATCCTCGACCTGCCCGGTTTCAGCCGTTACCGCCTGAAAGGCAACGGTGCCGCCGATTGGCTGCGTGGCATCTGTGCTGGCGGCCTGCCCAAAGTCGGTCGCATCGGTCTGCTGTATTTCGCCGACACCCGCGGGCGTATCGTGACAGAGATGAGCGCGATGCGACTGGACGAAGATTTCTTCTTCCTCATCACCGCCTCGGTCGCGCAATGGCACGATTGGGAATGGTTGCAAGCCGCCCTGCCCGCCAATCCAACCTTTGAACTCAGCGACGTGACAGACGACTTTTCCTGCCAAATCCTGACCGGACCAAAGTCGCGCGACATCCTGTCAAGCGTCACCAAAGCCGACCTGGCGCAACCGTGGCTAACACACCAATCCGCCCAAGTCGGCGACACTTGGGTGCAACTGGTTCGCGTCAGTTTCGCGGGGGAATTGGGCTGGGAAATCCACTCAACCATCGCCGATACCGCGAAAGTTTATTGGACAATCCTAAACGCAGGCCAACCGCACGGCCTGAAACCCTTCGGCATGTACGCCCTCAATTCCCTGCGGCTGGAAAAGGGCTATCGCGCGTGGAAAGGCGACCTTTCCACCGATTATTCCTTGCTGGAAGGCGGGCTGGAGCGGTTCATCAAATGGGACAAGCCCGATTTCCCCGGTAAAGCGGCGCTGCTGGCCGAAAAACAACGCGGCAGCACCAAGAAATTCGTGACCCTGATCGTGGAAACCGATGACTACGACGCCCCCTATATGTCCACCCTCTGGCACAACGGCAAAGTGGTCGGCGAAACCACCAGCGGGGGGTATGGCTATCGTGTGAATGCCTCGATCGCTCTGGGGATGCTGCGGTCCGATCTGGCCCCTCCGGGAACCGAGGTTCAAGTCGAAATCTTCGGCGAAATGCACCCTGCAACCGTGCAACCAGACCAACCCCTTTGGGACCCAACAAACGAAAGACTGAAAGCGTGAAATTATCAAAGCGTATCTCCGGCATCGTTGAAGCTGGAATCGACGGTTGGGAAGTGCATTACCGGGCCCGCGCCTTGCGCGATGCCGGGCAAGACATCACCATGCTGTCGATCGGCGACCACGACCAGATCACGCCCGAACCCCTGATCGCCGCCATGGCCGAAGGGGCGCGAAAAGGCCACACCGGTTACATGCCGATGCCCGGCATTCCCGCCCTGCGCGATGCCATTGCCGCCCGTGTTGCCCAGCGCACGAGTGCCGCCACAACACGCGACAACGTGCTTGTCGTCCCCGGCGGGCAGGCCGCCCTGTTCGCCGCCCTCACCGCTGTGTTGGACCCAGGCGACAAAGCGCTGTTCATCGACCCGCATTATGCCACTTACCCCAGCACAATTCGGGCAGTTTCCGGGGTTCCGCTGCCGGTTTCGGCCAAGCCTGAACATGGCTTTCAACCGCAATTGTCTGACCTGCTGAGGGCTGGCCCGGCCAAAGCCCTGCTGATCAATTCCCCCAACAACCCGACGGGCGTCGTCTATTCGAGCGCGACAATGAACATGATCGCCGCCTTTGCCCGCACCAACGATCTTTGGCTGTTGTCCGACGAAGTATACGATGGCCAGGTCTGGAACGGCGCACACATTTCGCCCCGCATTTTGCCCGACATGGACGCGCGAACCCTCGTCCTGAACTCGCTGTCCAAAAGCCACGTCATGACCGGCTGGCGGCTGGGCTGGATCATCGGCCCGCCCGACGCCATCGCGCGCATGACCGACCTGGCGGTCACCACCACTTACGGCGTGCCGGGGTTCATCCAGGACGCCGGACTTGCCGCCCTGACCCATGGCGACGCGCAGGAGGCGGACCTGACTGCCACCTACCGCCGCCGCCGAAGCATCGCTTTGGCCGCCTTGAACGGGGCCAACGGCATCACCTGCGTGCCGCCCGACGGGGCAATGTATGTGATGCTGGACGTGCGTACTACCGGCATGTCTGGCATCGCCTTTGCCGAGGCTCTGCTGGATGAAGCCAGCATCGCCGTCATGCCAGGCGAAAGCTTTGGCAGTGCCGCCGCCGGCCATGTGCGGGTCGCGCTGACCGTTGAAGACCAGCGTCTGGAAAAGGCGATGCAGCGGATCGCGGAATTTGCCGGTGAGAGGGTGCAAAAATGACCTCGGTAATCCTCCTCGACGGCGGCATGGGACAGGAACTTGTCATGCGCTCGCAAGAACCGCCGACCGCCCTGTGGTCCACCCGTGTTTTGATCGACCAGCCCGAAATCGTGCAAGCTGTGCACGAGGAATATATCGACGCCGGGGCGCGGGTCATCACGCTCAATTCCTATGCCGTTTTGCGTGACCGTCTGGAACGGTTCGGCATCGAGGATCGATTAAAGGAATTGCAATTGGCGGCGTGCCGTCTGGCCAATCAAGCGCGGGATGCGAAGGGCGTTGATGTGGCCATTGCCGGGTCGCTGGGGCCTTTGGGTTGGTCCTATCGCCCCGACCTGACTTTCCCTGAAGATGAGGCTGCCGAGGTCTATGCCGAGATCGCCAAAATCCAAGCCCCCAATGTCGATCTGATCATATGCGAAACCATGTCAAGCATCGGCCAAGCGCGAGGTGCTCTCAAAGGCGCTGCAGTGGCCAACAGGCCGGTGTGGCTGTCGGTGAGTGTCGGGGACCACGATGGTGCCTTCCTGCGCTCAGGCGAGCCCGTAGCGAGTTTGGCGGCATCTGTCGCCGACTTGCGCTGTGACGGCTTCCTGATCAACTGTTCCCTGCCCGAAGCGGTTGGTCAAGGCATTCCGCTATTGCCACGAAATGGATTGCCTACAGGCGGCTATGGCAACGGCTTTCACGCAATAACGCCGAAATATGTTGTGCAAGGCGCGACGGTCGATGACCTCGTGCATCGCCACGATATGACGCCGGAAATTTATGCTGAACATGCGCTGAAATGGGTGGCCGATGGTGCCAAGGTTGTCGGCGGCTGCTGCGAAACCGGTCCCGCCCATATCGCCCATCTGCGCGACCGTTTGTTGGCGGCAGGGCACCAGATCGTCGGGGTCACGTCATGAATTT
The DNA here is from genome assembly GCA_031369165.1 of Paracoccaceae bacterium. Classification (GTDB taxonomy): domain Bacteria; phylum Pseudomonadota; class Alphaproteobacteria; order Rhodobacterales; family Rhodobacteraceae; genus JANMOK01. The sequence goes on along the minus strand of JANMOK010000044.1, from coordinate 3,942 downwards.
TCGTTGCCGCACCGAAGTTGCGACCGGGAGGCTGGACCGGCAACCCGTTGTGTTCACTGCAAAGCCGCCTCTTTCTCGGCCGCACCCCACTGGTAAACCCAACATCCGCCGCCAGTCACCCGGTCTTTGCCCCGGATATCCGGGACAAAACGGCAAGGGCAGGAAATGCCTGTCCATGCCAGAAGTTCCGGTTCGCACTGGTGCCGCCGTAACGCTGTCAATCAGCAAGGCAAGGCACCATCAGAACAAGCCAAGACTAACCGATTTCGAACCGAATTGCATCATCATTCGGCAAAAGCTTCAAATTAGTGAAAAGCCCGCAGTGGCAGGACGGGGTCTGGCATGACGGCAACCGCGAAGTCGATTCCCGACAAAGCCCGTGCCGTGATCATCGGCGGCGGCATCGCCGGGTGCTCGGTCGCCTATCACCTGACGAAACTGGGTTGGACGGATGTGGTTTTGCTGGAACGCAAGAAACTGACCTCTGGTACCACCTGGCATGCGGCGGGGCTGATTGCCCAGCTTCGCGCCACCGCCAACATGACCCGATTGGCCAAGTATTCGCAGGAGCTATATGGGTCTCTGGAGGCTGAAACCGGGATAGCAACAGGCTTTCGCCGCGTTGGCTCCATCACGGTCGCGTTGCACAACGAGCGGATGGAAGAACTGCGCCGTTCGGCCAGCATGGGGCAGGGTTTCGGGGTTGAAGTCGGCGAAATATCGGTGGCCGAAGTCAAATCCCGTTATCCGCATCTCAACACCTCAGGCGTCGTTGGCGCAATCGCTCTGCCCAAAGACGGTCAGGGCGACCCCGGCAACATCGCCTTGGCGCTGGCCAAAGGGGCGCGGCAGCGCGGGGCGCAGGTGTTTGAAGGGGTAAAAGTTACCGCGACTTTGGTCCAAAACGGCCGTGTTACCGGGGTGGTTTGGCAGCAAGGCGAAGACACCGGGCAGATCGACGCCGGTTTCGTGGTCAACTGCGCCGGCATGTGGGGCCGCGACGTGGGCCTGCAAGCTGGTGTCAATATCCCCCTGCACGCCTGCGAGCACTTCTACATTGTCTCCGAACCCATTGCCGGCCTTGAACAATTGCCAGTCCTGCGCGTGCCAGACGAATGCGCCTATTACAAGGTTGATGCCGGCAAGCTGATGCTGGGGGCGTTTGAGCCTTTGTCCAAGCCTTGGGGGATGAACGGCATCCCGGAGGCCTTCGAATTTGACCAGCTGCCCGAGGATTTCGACCATTTTGAGCCGATTTTGGATGCCGCCGTCAACCGCATGCCAATTCTTGGCCAGGCTGGGAACATACGTTTTTCAACGGCCCTGAAAGTTTCACCCCCGACAACGCCTACTACCTCGGCGAAGCCCCCAACCTGCGCGGCTACTTCGTCGCTGCGGGTTTCAACTCGGTGGGGATTCAGTCCAGCGGCGGCGCGGGCATGGCGCTGGCGCAGTGGATGCACGACGGCGAGCGGCCATTCGACCTTGGCGATGTTGACATTGCACGGGCGCAACCGTTCCAAGGCAATCGGAAATACCTCAAGGATCGCGTCAGCGAAACGCTGGGCCTGCTCTACGCCGACCATTACCCATTCCGCCAAAAGGCCACCGCGAGGGGTATAAGACGCACGCCATTTCATGCCCATTTGGCCGCACAGGGTGCGGTTTTTGGCGAGTTATCGGGCTGGGAACGGGCGAATTGGTATGCCAATTCCGGCCAAAAACCAGAATACGGATGCACTTGGCAACGCCCGAACTGGTTTGCCAATGCCGCCGCCGAACAGGATGCGATCCGCAGCAATATCGGCATGTACGACATGTCATCTTTCGGCAAGATCCGCGTTGAAGGGTTGGATGCGGAACGTTTCCTGAACCTTGTTTGCGGCGCGGATATGGCGGTTGCAAACGGCAAAATCGTCTACACCCAATTTCTCAATGCCAAAGGCGGGATTGAGGCGGATGTCACCGTCACCCGCCTGGCAGAAACCACCTATCTGGTCGTCACCCCCGCCGCCACCCGAATGGCCGACCAAAGCTGGCTGAACCGCCATATCGGCGATTTTCGCGTGACCCTTACCGATATGACCGCTTCTGAAGGCGTCCTCGCCGTCATGGGACCAAACGCGCGAAACCTGATGCAAGCCGTCAGTCCGCATGACTTTGGCAACGTCGCCTTCCCCTATGGCACCGCGCAAGACATCGAAATTGGCATGGGATTGGCCCGCGCCCACCGGGTTTCTTATGTCGGCGAATTGGGCTGGGAAATCTACGTCAGCGCCGACATGGCCGCGCACGTGTTTGAGACCCTGTGGGATGCCGGGCAGGACCACGCCGTCAAACTTTGCGGCATGCACATGATGGACTCGTGCCGGATCGAAAAAGCCTTCCGCCATTTCGGCCATGACATCACCTGCGAGGATCATGTGCTGGAAGCCGGGCTTGGGTTCGCGGTGGCGACCTCCAAGCCCGATTTCATCGGCCGCGACGCCGTTCTGCGCAAACGCGATACCGGGTTGGACCGCCGTTTGCTGCAATTCCGCCTGACCGACCCGGACCCTCTGCTCTATCACAACGAACCGATCCTGCGTGACGGTGAGGTCGTCGGACACCTGTCCAGCGGGGCCTATGGCCATCATTTGAGCGGTGCAATCGGCTTGGGCTATGTGCCCTGCATAGGGCAAAGTGTGGAAGAGGTTTTGGCTTCAGCATATCAGATTGAGGTAGCGGGCCATAAATTTGACGCGCGCGCCAGTCTGAAACCGATGTATGACCCAACAGGCGAAAGGATGAAAGTTTAGCTTTCGCGCAAATATTGGCGACCGCGACAATCCGAACCGAAACCGTCGTTGGATGCCAAAAACGGTCGCTGCGAGCATAGTGAATGCCAAGACGTGGTGGCAAGATTAGTGCGAAATGCCGGCCAGTCACCCAGCAGATCGCGGCAATTTGGTTGCGGAGATTATCGTCGCGGAAATAGGCCTTCACTTGCGTAAAAGTCCGAGGGAGCACTCTTGTCCAGTCATCGGGAAGAATTGGTTCTGCAAATACCGCTCGAAGTTTCCATGACCGCGTGCGAATGCGCCATGAATGGCCCCGGATGGCACGTAACGGCAAAGTACTCGACAACCCTGCACTGCGCGGAGCTGCGCCAAACCGCCTTAAGATTTACTTTTCCCGTCCAAGTCATTGCCAATTTTCACGACGAAAATGGCAGCACCCGCGTGATATTGAACGGTTCGAATTTTGGCTTTGGCCCTATCCAATCGCGCCACGTTAAAAGCCAGCTGCAGGGCCTGACCCGCCTGATCACTGACGAGAGCTTGCGCTCGCCGACACCTGTGGCAGCGGCACCGGAAAAGTCGCGGTCGGTCTGGATTAATGGCGTTCAGATAGATGCCCGCCAGCTTGATCAGATCGCGCAAACCTACAAGTATCAAATGCCCGATGGCCGCTACTGGTACGACCGTTTGTGCGGCGCTTGGGGAATGGAAGGTGGACCGCAGTGCGGCATCGTCGTTGCGGGTTTGGCACTTGGCGGGCCACTGCGCTCGGACGCGTCGCGCGGCAACACCGGCGTTTTTGTCAACGGACGGCAATTGCACGCGTTCGATGTTGCCGAGCTTGGCAGATACTTTGGTACGGTTGTTCCTGGTCGCTGGCAGGCCGACGCGATGGGAAATTTCGGCCCGGAAGGCGGGCCCATGCTCGGCAACGTGTTCGTTTCGGCCCGCAACCATGGCGGGGGCTCGAACGGCACGTCGGGCCAGGGCAGTGGCCGATACGGCTGGGTTACGTCGGCAGGTTTTACGGGCCCGACGGGCAGCGGTTTGAGCGCATTCAGCGGGCAATAGTCCTTGTATTCGAATTGACACGCAGCGGCCGAACGGATTGGTAATCCTGCGTGGTGTCGGGCGCGACGACCGATGTCCGAGCTGTGCGACC
>JANMOK010000018.1:0-6711 GCA_031369165.1 Paracoccaceae bacterium | reverse complement strand
GAAACCCGTTCTTTCAAAGGGATTGCAACGCTGAAGGTTGACGACAAGTCCTTTGACCTCGAACCCGGAACGCCGTTGCCAACTTGGCCCGGCATCCAAGCAACCCTCGGTGACCCGCGAAATCTGGGGTATATGCGGCTGGACCTGACTATGGGCGGGGCTCAGCAATTCCGCTTTGCCCCAGCGGCGCGTCAGACCCAAGTCAGCATGACCTCCAACTAGCCCGATCCAAGTTTTGCCGGCAGCTTTCTGCCCATTGATCGAACCATAGCCGACACAGGTTTCAAGGCGACTTGGGACATCCCGCATCTGTCGCGCGACGTGCCGCAAGCGATGCGCGATGTCGAGCGTCTGACCAGGCTGCAACAAGCCTCGTTCGGCGTTGATCTGTTTGACCCAGTCAATCTTTACACAATGGCCTCTCGCGCGGCAAAGCATGGTATCTTGTTCATTTCACTGACATTTCTGACGGTGTTCCTGATGGAAGGCGCCGCCAAAAAGCCAGCCCATCCGGCCCAATTCCTGCTGATCGGTCTGGCGCAGATCGTGTTTTTCCTGCTGTTGCTTTCCTTCGCCGAACAGTTTGGTTTCGCCCGCGCCTATGCCGGGGCAACAACCGCCACCATCGCGCTGCTCAGTTATTATGGCTTTGCGTCGCTACAACTGGGCCGTCGCGCATGGGTGCTGACCGCGACGCTGATCGTGCTATATGGCACGCTCTATATGATCCTGCAAAGCAGCGACCATGCCCTTCTCGCAGGCTCCATCCTAGCCTTCCTCGCGGTCGCGCTGACGATGGTGATGACTAGAAATGAAAGTTGGGGCAGGCAGGCTTCGGAGTGAATACATCGGGCGGGGCACTAGTCCTGCCCGTCAACAATACCCCTCAACCCCCACCATTTGCGCATCGGAATATCGTGCGCCATGTGCCCATCCGACCGGTAAAATCTTTTCAATTTCAGCCAATTGGTCGGCGGTCAGAATAACCGACGCCGCATCCATGTTTCGTCGTAAATGTTCGACGGTTCGAGTCCCCGGAATTGCGACAATTTGTGATCCCTGATGCAGCACCCAAGCTAACGCCAATGTCGAAGCGGCAATCCCTTGCCCTTTCGCATAGGCGTTAAATCGTTCGACAAAGGCCTTGTTTCGCACAAAATCCTCACCCTTGAACCTTGGGTTTCCCCGCCGAAAATCGCTCGGTCCCAGATTCGCAGTATCAATAACCGGATCAGCCAACATCCCCCGACCCAACGGCGAGAATGCCACGAAAGTGGTCCCCAATTCGGCACAAGCCTGCAGCATCCCCAGTTCCGGCTGGCGCGACCACAGCGAATATTCGCTTTGCACCGCCATCACCGGATGCACAGCAACAGCACGACGCAGCGAGGACGGCGCGATTTCAGAAAACCCGATGCCGCCAATTTTCCCCCCGCGCACAAAGGCGGCCAAAGTCTCGGTTACTTCCTCGATATCGCGCACCTGCTCGCGCCGGTGCACGTAATACAGGTCGACATGTTCTACACCCAGCCGCCTTAACGAACCCTCCAATTCCTTGCGCAAATGCGATGACGAATTGTCAAAACGGCGCACCGGCTCGGGCACGATGCCGCCCTTGGTGGCGATTGAGAATGCATGCGGACTGGTTTTCAGAAATGCGCCGATGACGCTCTCCGACCGGCCCATGCCGTAGACGTTCGACGTATCCAGATGCGTCACCCCCAGGTCGATCGCCGTGGCCAGCGTGCGATGCGCCTCGGCCTGATCAGTGTCGCCGTAGGCACCTGCGAAACTCATGCAGCCCAAGCCGACGCGGTTGTCGGCCAAAAGCGCGGCGGCGGAACTTGGTTTTGACATTGCCGGACCTTGTGATTAATCACGGGCGAAGCACCCGTCCTTTCGTAGCGTATTTCTGGCCAATGCACAAAATCGAAACGCCCGCGGACTTGACAGCCTGTTCCGGCCGGCATGCAGGCAAACTCGCCAATTTCATCATCATATATTCGGGCAGAGAGGGCAGTTCCGCCATCGTCAGCATGCTCAGTGCCCAAAAGTCCGTGCATGTGCCGCTGTTCGAGGAGCTCGACGCCTATAATCGGCGCCGCAGCGCCAACGACGTACCGCTGCCGCAGTTGTTTGACAGCGTGTTCAAGTCTGGCGCTTTCGGGACCGCGCCACCCAGCTCTGTCCTGTTCCCAGCGGTCTATACGCCCGGGGATTCGATCGGTTTCAAAAATCGCCTGCGGCATCCGCCTGACGAGATTGCGCCGGTGCTGATCGAAAACAACGTCAAAGTTTTCGTGCTGTCGCGGCGCGATTTCGCTGAATTGGTGGCGAGTTCCTATTTCAACGCGTTCCGGCCCAAGAACGCCGGCAACGTAGAAGGCTCGCATCCGCAGTTCCAGCTGATAGAGGTTTCCGGGGAAGAACGTGACGCGTTGCGCTCCCGGATCGGCAGCATACGTCTGCTGGCAAATTTCCGCGAATTGGTGAAAATTGCCGTGAAAAAGGTGGAAACGCGCGAACGTTTTTCCGCCTACGCCAGAAAACTGGCCGACAGCGGTGTTGATGTCGTGCCGATTTATTATGAAGATTTCGTCACCGCCCGGGTGAAATTTATCCGGGCGTTTCTGGGGGAATTGGGGCTTCCTGCCGATTGGCCCGTCAGCGACCAGACAAAATTCGCCAAGGTTCTCGACGAGCCGGCGACGCGGAAGCTGACCGGTCCGGGGTGGTATTTCGCCCGCATGGCCTTGCCGTTTTTTGCCATCCGTTACCGGCAGGCACAAAGACGACTGGAACGGCACTTGCAGCGCCGCTGATTCTGGCAAAGCGTGTCGAACCGGGCCGCGGCAGTCGGTCGATTCCGGGTGAACCGAAAGTCAATTCGTTTTATATCAATGTCTTGACCTAGAGCACCTCACAGTTTCAGGGGAATACAATCTGGTGAATATCCGGCGGCATTTGTGCATGCTAAGGTTGAGTTAATACTTCATTAACCAATCTAGGCGAGTGTAATGATGTCCAGAGACTGGATGATAGACGTTCTGGCCGACCTGCGTAGTTTTGCGGGGGCGAATTCGATGCCGGGTTTGGCAGAACATCTCGATGACGCGATAATGATTGCTGCTGCTGAGCTTAGGGTCGATGGGGCCAGTGCGGATGTGTTAAGTGCCTGTGACTTCAAAAATGGAAGCGTTCATCGAACGCATCAAGAAAACGGATACGCGTGAAGGCCTGCAACACCTGATTGAGGGTCTGCGAGACGTATACGACGTTGACCACGTTATCTATCACTCGGTCAATTCGGTGGGCGAGCAATACGCCGCCCTGACCTATGATATGAAATGGGTCGAACGGTATATCGAGCGGCAATATACCCGCATCGATCCGGTGGTTTTGGGGGCTTTGCAACGCTTTACCCCGCTCGATTGGAAACGTCTCGATTGGTCAGGCACGGTGCGGCAGAACTTTCTGCACGAAGCCATCGATGCCGGGGTCGGCAATCAGGGCTATTCGGTGCCCATTCGTGGCCCGAACGGCCAGTTTGCCCTGTTTACCGTCAACAAAAAAGTCGACGACGAAAAATGGGCGCGCTTCACGGGCGAAAACGTCAGCGACTTGCTGTTGATCTCACACTACATTCATCAAAGGGCACAGGAAATCGACAAGAACCACGGACCAGAACCGCTGCGCGACCTTTCTCCGCGCGAAACCGATGCTTTGACATTGCTTGGGCTTGGCTACGGCCGTGGCCAAGTGGCAGACAAACTGCAAATCTCCGAAAACACCCTGCGGGTTTACATCGATTCCGCCCGCTACAAACTCGGCGCCTTGAACACCACCCACGCCGTGGCTCTGGCAATGTCGCGCGGTGTGATCATGACCTAGCGACGCGATTCGACGTATGTTGCGCTATTTTTAAGGCTGCGCACGGTCGTCTTTCGTTAACCATCCAAACGCTAGGCCTTGGCACATTCCCCGATGGAGCGTGCCATGATAAAATATCTCTATGCCGATTCAATTCATTTGTTCCCAAAATTAGCGGAGTCGATGTTCCGCGACCGCGCGGTTCAATTCCGTGACCGATTGGCTTGGGACGTAACTGTTGATGCCAATGGCCATGAACGCGACCGTTACGATGCGATGAACCCTTTACACGTGATTGCCGCCAATCCCGACGGCAGCCATGCTGGTTCGATGCGGTTCCTGCCTACAACGGCCGAGACAATGGTCAACGACCATTTCCTGCACCTGACGGATAATGTGCGCATTTCCAGTCCTTTGATCTGGGAATGCACGCGGTTTTGCCTTTCACCGCGTTTCCCCGACCGCACCAATGAAATCTCGGCTGCGCTGATGATGGCGGGTTGTGAAATGGGCTTGCGCTTTGGCCTGCAACATGCGGTTGGCGTGTTTGACGCCCGCATGACGCGCATTTACCGCCGCCTTGGCTGGGCCCCCGACATTCTGGGCACATCGGACAATGGACTCGAATCGATCAGCGTCGGCCTTTGGGCATTCAGTCCGCAAGCTTTGGAAACCGTCGCCAGAAAGGCTGGCATCGCCCCAACCGACGCCGCTGATTGGTTCGATGCCTCATTTCCGTTGCAGGAAAACGCCTTGGTTGCCTGACGCTTTCGCTGGCCCCCTATTGCCTGCGCGGTTACAACGCTGCGCAGGCAAGGAACTCCGAATGCAGCTTTCAAGCGATCAAGCGCAGGCGCATGACGCCCTTGCCAGTGCCATCCGCTTGGCTGGCGTCGACATCGATACCGGCGAACTTCTTCCCGCAACGGAAGGTGAAGGCCGAGTCCTTGCCGTCATCGGCAAGGCTGGTTCTGGCAAAACATTACTTCTGGCTGAACTTGTTAAAGCCTTGACCGAAGCTGGTGTCGAACCCGTCTCCGCCGAATACGAAAGTCGCAATCGCCGCGACAAGCGCACTTTTGCCGTGCTGGCCCCCACCAACAAGGCGGCGTCGGTGCTGCGAAATCGCGGCGTGCCTGCCACCACAATCCACCGTATCCTCTACACCCCGGTCTACCACCCCGAATACGAAAAAATCGCCATATGGCTGGCCGGTGAAGGACCACGGCCAACCATCGAAGGGTTGACCGACACCGCGCTTGACCGCGCTTTCCGCTTCTATGAAACCGTTAAATCCATCCCCGGTGCACTGGCAACCGCTGGCCTGCGCGGCTCCGATTTCATCACCGGGTGGAGCCGCCGCAACGACCCGCTCGACATCGGCCTGATCGACGAAGCCTCGATGCTGGACGACCGCCAGTTCGCCGATTTGCGCGAAATATTTTCGACCCTGATCCTGTTCGGCGACCCCGCTCAGCTTGCCCCCGTCGGCCAGTCTGGCGCTATGTGTTTTGAGGCATTGCCCGAAAGCTCCAAACTCACGCTTTCGCGTATCCACCGGCAACAGGCCGACAGCCCGATTCTTGACCTTGCGCACGCCCTCAGCGACCCGCTCCTCACCTTCGAAGATTTCGAAAAACTGGTCGAGGAAGCTGCCGAACGCGACGAACGCATCCTAGTCTCGCCCCGGGCCGACGCCACCATGATGGCACGTTCCCCCGTCCTGTGCTGGCGCAACGCCACCCGCATCCGCTTGATCCAAGCCTTCCGCTCGGCCTATGGTGCACCGATGACCAGTCTTCTCCCCGGCGAACCGTTGATCTGCGACGGCGTTGAATTGCCGCTGAAACACCGCAAGAAACGCATCGATCTCGAAGCACGCGGTCTGATCAAAGGTGCGCAAGTGGTGTTCCTTGGGACCGGCAAGCGCCCCGGTTTCAGCCGCCTGCACGTCATTGGCGCCGAAGACCCGCAGGTGAACGCCGCCACCATCATCAAGATCGAACTGCCCGATCAGGAAGAACCCTTCATCGCCAGTGCCGCCAACATGGGTGCCGCCTTCATTCACGGCGCCGCCTGTACCATCCACAAGGCGCAAGGGTCGCAATGGCCCGACGTGCAAGTCTTCGCCCCCGACCTCTACGCCGCCGCCCGTTCGGGCCGCGAGGAAGCCGGTCTGCCGTTGTGGAAACGCCTCACCTACGTCGCCATCACCCGCGCTGAGACAAGGCTGATCTGGGTAACAAGGTATATGCTGGGCAAACCTTCTGCGCCGCTGGGGGTCGAGGATTTGCGGGGGGTGACGCCGCCGGAACTTGTAATGGCCGAACAATAAAGCTGCCTATGGCTCGACGAATGCCGCCAAATTCGACAGCGCGCCCGCCAACCCATCCAGATGATCCGCCTGCCCGATCCCCTCAGGCACATTCTCGCAAGTGATCGCGACTTCGGTCCCTTCGGGAACTTCAGACAAAGTCGTCGTCATCCGCATCGTGCCACCAAACGCCGGATCGTCGGTCTCAAAGTCGATCAGTTCGACAATCCGCGCATCGGCGATCAACTCGACAAACCGCCCGCGGAACACGTCTTCATGTTCCGCAGTCTTGCCGAGCGCGGAATGGTCGGGCTCCGTGTAGGTCAGTGACATCCGATAATCGCCACCCACTCGCGAATCGAACGAATAGATTTTTCCTGTCATGGTCACCGGCCTGCGCCACGCAATCAACGCTTCGGCGCTCAGGAAAGCCACGTAAATCGCCCGCCGCGACGCCTTGATGACTCGCGACGCGCTGTCGATTCTGCCATCCGCTATGGCCATTTCGCCTACCTCCTCCCCACCAC
>JANMOK010000419.1:0-10191 GCA_031369165.1 Paracoccaceae bacterium | reverse complement strand
CGCGACAGCAACGTTGTCGGCGCAATCACCGCCACTTGCACCCCCGACATCGCCGCCACAAATGCGGCCCGCAAGGCGACCTCGGTCTTGCCAAACCCGACGTCGCCGCAGACCAGCCGGTCCATCGGGCGACCGCTGGCCATATCGCCTAACACATCCTCTATAGCAGCAAGCTGATCGTCGGTTTCCTGATAGGGGAACCGTGCACAAAACTCGTCCCAAACGTGATCCGGCGGGGTCAAAACCTCGCCTTCGCGCAACGCCCGCTCCGCCGCAATCCGTATCAACTGCCCGGCAATCTCGCGGATGCGGTTCTTCAGCTTGGCCTTTTTAGCCTGCCAAGCGCCGCCGCCCAGACGGTCCAACTGGCCTTCTTCCTGGCCATAGCGGGACAACAATTCGATATTCTCAACCGGCAAGAACAGCTTGTCGCCACCGGAATACTCAAGCGAAATACATTCATGCGGCGCACCCAAGGCGGTGATGGTTTCAAGGCCGCGATAAATCCCGATGCCGTGCTCGATGTGCACAATCAAATCACCGGGGCTTAGCGAAGCTGCCTCGGTCAGGTAATTTTCCGCCCGCTTGCGCCGATTGAACGGCCGCACCAGCCGCTCACCCAGCACGTTCTGCTCGGAAACAACCGTCAGCCCCTTGGCCTCAAACCCCGATTCCAATGGCCAAACGGCCAAAGCCAATGCGCCTTTGCCTTCCGGTAAATCGCCAAAGCGCGAAATCAAGCCAGCGCCGCTGATCCCTTCGTCTTCCAGCAAAGATTTGAACCGCTCCCGCGACCCTTCGGAATAAGTCGCAATCACCACATTTCCCACTTTGCGCTTTTCCGCCAAATAGGCCCCAAGCGCGGTAAACAAATGCACCCCTTCGCGCTGCCGCTCTGGCGCAAAGTCCCGTCCGGCGCGAGCGCCTGCGTCCAACACGCCGGGGCCCGAGGGTTGCGGGTGCGGGGTAAACTGCCGCTCCGCTCGCCCCTTCAGCGCTGCCTTCCACGCAGCATCGTCCAAATACAGCAGCTCAGGCGCGGCGGGTTTGTACACCGACCCTAAGCGCGCTTTTTCGCCCAAGGCGTGCAATCGCGTCTGATATTGTTCATGAATCGCTTCAGATCGCGCCCGTCGCAGCACATCGCATTGATCGTCCATGCTCACCGGGCAATCGGGCAGATAGTCAAACAAAGATTCCATCTTTTCGTGGAAAAAGCCGGCCCAATGTTCGAAACCTTGGTGTTTGCGGCCTGCCGAAACCGCTTCATACAAAGGGTCGTCGGTTCCCGCTGCACCAAAAGCCAACCGATAATTCTGCCGAAACCGCCGGATCGATGCTTCGTCCAGTATCACTTCGCAGACCGGTGCCAGTTCAACCCGACCGATCTTTTCAATCGTTCGTTGCGTCATCGCATCAAACAACCGCGCCGCATCCAAAACATCGCCAAACAAATCCAGCCGCACCGGATTGGCGCTGCCCGGCGGGAAAATGTCGATCAATCCGCCGCGAATGGCAAATGCCCCGGGCTCGCTGACGGTAGGTGCCTGCGCATAGCCCATCCGCGCCAGATACAGCCGCAGTTCACCGACATCGATCTGGTCGCCAACAACCGCCGTGAAGCTGGATTGTCGAACCAGTTCGCGCGTCGGCACCCGCTGCATTGCAGCGTTCACCGTTGTCAAAACCACAACCGGTCGCGCATATCCCTCGGCCAATGTCGCCAATGCCGCCATCCGCGCCGCCGCAACTTCCGGGTTGGGCGATATCCGGTCGTAAGGCAAACAATCCCACGCCGGAAACTTCAGCACCGGCAATTCCGGCGCGAAAAACCTCAGCGCCGATTCGATCGCCGCCAGCCGCACATCATCACGGGCGACGTGCAGGACTGGCCCGTTTGCCAGCACACACAAATTGGCAATTTGTTTGGCGTCAAACCCCTCGGGCACGCCGCCAATCAGAGTGCGACCATGCGGAACTTTTTCGGGGGTTTTCATGGCAAACGCAGGTAGCGCCCTCAGAACCAGTCTGCAAGCGCCTTAAACAGGGCCTGGCCCAAGGTTATTCCGTTCAATGCTTCAAAATCCGCGGCGACAACCTGCCACCCGGTGACAAGCGCGGAAAGCGCAATCGCGCAAACCCCAACAACCTGGTCCCAAAATCGCCTTCGCGCGATCATCCGGCGCAAGGGCTCACCAGAAATACTTGCCGCCAAAACGCGCAGCGACAAGCGCGCCCCAAACAGCGAAACGAACCCGATCGGTGCCAAAATCAGGAAAAAAGCCAATGCAAGCTGATAGCCAAACCAAAACCCCATCGTCGCCAAACTGACCAGCAAGAACGTGCCAAACCCAACCAAAAATGGCCCGCCCCTGTGCAACACCGTGGCAATGCGCCGGGCGTGAATCATCGCCAGTTGGTCGCAATCATCCGCGTGTTGCCCGCCCTGCCGATCGGCGCGAACGACAACATCAAAGGGCACACCCATTGGGTAATGGCAAGTCAGTGACCAAGCGACGATCACCAACACCCAATACCAAACCGAAAGGAACGTGTCGTAATCGAGAAACTTGAATAACGTCAAAATATCGCTCCGGCCAGTGGCCGCAAAATAGCCAGTGCGACGCCCGATTCAATGGCAAAGCTTTGAAAAAGCTTGAGCTGCAGCAAATCACTATGCGATGAAGGGACATGAACCCAATCACCGCACCCTTCCCGCTCTCCCGCCCGCGCCGTCTGCGTCGCACGCCGTGGATTCGCGACATGGTGCAGGAAACTCGGCTGCATGTCTCCGATCTGATTTGGCCACTGTTCATCCGCGAAGGGTCGGAAATCGAGCAGCCCATAGCCTCGATGCCTGGAGTCAACCGCCTGTCAATCGACAATGCGGTCCAAGCGGCGCAGCGCGCGGTAGACCTTGGCATCCCTTGCCTTGCCCTGTTTCCCTACACCGAAGCCCGCGATAAAAACGAGGAATGCTCAGAAGCTTTCAATCCTGGTAACCTCGTCAACCGCGCCACTCGGGCAATCAAGGCTGCGGTTCCCGACATCGGCATCATGCTGGACGTCGCACTTGACCCCTACAACTCGCTTGGTCACGACGGCATCGTACGGAGTGGCGTCGTGCTGAACGACGAAACTTTGTTGGCTCTGGAAAAGCAAGCCTTGGTGCAAGCCGAGGCTGGGGCCGATATTCTTGGCCCTTCCGACATGATGGACGGCAGAATAGCTGTGATTCGCAACGCGCTGGAAAGTAACGACTTTCCTGATGTGATGATCATGGCTTATGCCGCTAAATTCGCGTCGGCCTTTTACGGCCCGTTCCGCGACGCCGTTGGCGCAACCGGGGCGCTGAAAGGCGACAAGAAAACCTACCAACTCGACCCCGCCAATTCCGACGAGGCCCTGCGCGAGGTCGCCGCCGACCTGGCCGAGGGTGCCGATATGGTGATGGTCAAGCCGGGCATGCCCTATCTCGACATTGTCGCCCGTGTGAAAGACCAATTCAGCGTGCCAACTTTTGCCTATCAAGTCTCTGGCGAATATTCGATGATCATGGCCGCTGCGCAAAACGGCTGGATCGACTGCGAAAAAGCGATGATGGAAAGCCTGCTAGGCTTCAAACGAGCTGGGTGCGACGGCATTTTGACATATTTCGCGCTGGATGCCGCGCGTTTGCTGCGCAGCTAGGCGATCCCTCGCTAGTCACAGCAATTCACACCAATGCGAGTAGAATTGCCCGAACGGCTATGCTACATCTTGACGAACAACAAGAATAACCGGGGTCAGGAGCAGCCTATGATCACATTTTCCCGTCGCTATTTCGCATTTCTGGCATTGGCGCTTGCCGCCTGCGGTCAAGGCGGTCTCAATTCCAGCCGCGAAGACCTTGATGCGTCGGTGCGAACCGCACAAAGCGCACTTTATGCCAGCGTGCCCAATGCCCGCGAAGTTGCGTCCCGCGCAGCGGGCGTGCTGATCATGCCCTCTGTAACCGAAGGCGGGTTGTTTGTTGGCGGGTCGTATGGCGAAGGCGCTTTGCTGATTGGCGACGCGCCGGTCGAGTATTTCTCGGTCGCGGCCGCATCGTTTGGCCTGCAAGCGGGCTTCCAGAAAGCCAGCCAAGCCCTGTTCTTCATGACGCCCGAAGCGCTCGCCAATTTCCGCACCACGGATGGCTGGTCTGCCGGAGCTGAAACCAAATACGTGTTCGAGGAAGATGCGGCATCCTTTGGCGTCTCGACGGACACGATAAATCTGCCGGTCTATGCCATCGTCTTTGGCCAATCCGGCATATTGGCAGGTGCCACAATCGAAGGTTCAAAATACTCGCGGATTATACGCTAACGCAGCGCCCGGATATTCCGGGCGTAGTTTGCGGCGTCGCCGCCAAACACTGCCGTCCCTGCAACCAACACGTCGGCCCCTGCCTTGGCGCACAAGGCCGCGGTTTCGCTGTTGATCCCGCCATCAACCTCCAGATGGATCGGCCTGTCGCCAATCATTGCCCGCAATTCGGCAATTTTTGTATCTGTCGCCGGAATGAATTTCTGGCCGCCAAACCCCGGATAGACCCCCATTACCAAGATCAAATCGACATGATCTAACCACGGCATTGCGGCACCAGCAGGCGTATCTGGTTTCAACGCCAATCCCGCCTTGCACCCTAAAGATCGGATCTGACGCAAATTGCTTTCAGGATTTTCGACCTCAACATGCACCGTAATTCCGTCCGCTCCCGCCTTGGCGAAAGCCTCCAAATAGCTGGAAGCCGGATCAATCATCAAATGCACGTCCATAAACGTTTTGATGCAAGGCCGAATTGCGGAAACCACCACCGGCCCCAGCGAAAGATTCGGCACGAAATGGCCATCCATCACATCAACATGGATCCAGTCGGCACCCGACGCTTCGACCGCTGCAATTTCTTCCCCCAAACGGGCAAAGTCAGCTGACAGAATCGACGGCGCAATCTTCAAATTCCGCGAAATACTCATAGGCCCGCCTTGCGCAGGCGCTTGATCAGGCTTGAGGTATCCCAGCGCCCGCCGCCCATGCCTTGCACATCTTTGTAAAACTGGTCGACCAAAGAAATAACCGGCAATGCCGCGCCATTGGCATTCGCCTCGGCCAGACAAATGCGCAAATCCTTGCGCATCCAGTCCACCGCAAAGCCAAAATCAAACTTGTCCGCCAGCATGGTCTTGCCACGATTTTCCATTTGCCAAGACCCGGCAGCGCCTTTGGAAATCACCTCCAGCACCGCTTCACCATCCAACCCGGCGGCCAAGGCAAAATTCAACCCCTCGCTCAGCCCTTGCAACAACCCGGCGATGCAAATCTGGTTGACCATTTTGGCCAGTTGCCCGGCTCCCGGCCCACCCAGCAACCGGCAGGCCTTGGCATAGGCCGCGATCACCGGCTCCACCTGCGCATAGGGCGTGGCGTCGCCGCCGCACATCACGGTCAGGGTGCCGTTTTCAGCCCCCGCCTGGCCGCCTGAAACCGGCGCATCGACAAAATGCAAACCTTTGGCGGCAAACCGACCGTGCATCTCGCGGGCAATGCTGGCCGAAGCTGTCGTGTGATCAACAAATATCGCCCCGGGTTTCATCCCCGCCAAAGCGCCATTTTCGCCCAAAATGACCGAGCGCAGATCATCGTCGTTGCCAACGCA
The DNA here is from genome assembly GCA_031369165.1 of Paracoccaceae bacterium. Taxonomy (GTDB): domain Bacteria; phylum Pseudomonadota; class Alphaproteobacteria; order Rhodobacterales; family Rhodobacteraceae; genus JANMOK01. The sequence continues at coordinate 4,514 of JANMOK010000419.1, read as the reverse complement.
TGCAAACACAATTTCCGCCCCGGCACAGGCCAATGCCGGCGTCAGCGCCAGCGACCCCTGATGTTTGCCGACCCAAGTCTCTGCCTTGGATTTCGTACGATTATACACCGTGACCGCGTGCGTTTTGGCCTGCAAATGCCCGGCCATCGGAAAGCCCATAACACCCAGACCCAAGAATGCGACTCGCACCATTTTCCCCAATCCCTGCGGCAATCCGCGCGGTTCAATTGTCACTGCCCTCATCGCCTGTTATCCATTCCCGGTCAAGCGACAGGCGGGATTTCGGCTTTGGTAAAAACGTTCAAATGGTTGGTGCGCATTTTGCTGTTTGGATGCGGCCTGATCGCCGCCGCCTCTGCCTTGGCCTGGTACGTCGCTTCCAATTCGCTGCCGGATTATGGCGCAAGTTATACTCTGGCCCAGATCAGCGATGACATCGAGATCGTTCGCGACAACCATGCCGTTCCGCATGTTTTTGCCGCAAACGACGCCGACATTTTCTTTGGCCTGGGGTTTGTCCATGCCCAGGACCGGCTTTGGCAGATGACATTGCTGCGCCGCACGGCGCAGGGCCGCCTGTCGGAATTGTTCGGCGCCGAAACGCTGCCGGTCGATCGTTTGCTGCGCACGCTCGACATCTACAACATTGCGCGCGAAAGCACCTTAAGCCTTGATCCGCAGGCGCTGGCAGATCTTGAAAACTATTCTGCGGGCATCAATGCTTGGCTAAATCTGGTGCAAGAAAATGCTTTGGGGCGCGGCAGTCCAGAGTTTTTTGTTTTTGAACCTGACATAGCGCCCTGGACACCAACCGACAGCGTTGCGATTCTCAAACTGCTGTCCCTGCAACTCAGCGACAAAGCCGAAAAAGAGGTGCTGCGGGCGAAATTGGCCCTGGCATTGGACGATGCTCGCCTGCAAGATATTTTGCCCGATCTGCCGAATGAACCGGTTCTGGGCATCAAAGAATTTGCCGGTTTGTTCCCGAACAATTCAAACCCAAAAGTTGCTTTTGGGCCGAAAAACTTTTTGGACCCCCTGCCCGCCATCAATTTTGCCGGCGCGTCCAACGCTTGGGCAGCGATGGGCAGCCGTTCAGCTTCGGGCAAGACCCTGCTGGCCGCTGATCCGCACCTGTCGCTGAGCGCGCCGGGCATTTGGATGCTGGCGCGGCTGGAATTTCCGCAAGGCGGCGTGACCGGCGGCTCAATTCCCGGCCTGCCGGCAATCCTGATTGGCCGAAATGCCAATTTGGCCTGGGGAATTACCTCGTCTTACGCCGACGACCAGGACCTGACGATTGAAAAGCTGAACCCCGGCAATCCAGACGAATATTTGGTCGGTGACACGTTCGTTGCCTTCGAGACCAGCCAGGTCGTGATCAAAGTCAAAGATGCCCAGCCGGAAACGCTGCGCATCCAAAAATCGCGCAACGGTCCGGTGCTGTTGTCCGAAATGTTTGATGTCGGTCAAATCACTCCGCCCGGCCATGTGATGAGCCTGAACTGGACAGCGCTGAACCGCGAAGATCGTTCGATTGAATCTCTGCTTGCCTTGATGCGCGCGCAGTCCGTGCCAGAGGCGAAAACGCTGTTTGCAAACTACATTGCGCCCTCGGAAAACCTGGTCCTGGCCGATCTGGAAAATGTCGCACTTCAAACCATTGGTTCGGTTCCCGCCCGCGACGCCGGCCATTCCAGCCAAGGGCGCATGCCAGCGCCGGGATGGGTTGAGGCAAACGTCTGGCAGGGGCTGATTTCAAATACGAATAATCCGTCTGTCCTAAATCCCCCCAGCGGCATTGTTGTCAATACCAACAACAAGACCACGGAGCAGCGCTTTCCCAACCATTTCAGTTTCGACTGGGGCGACTCGCAACGCATTTTGCGGGCCGAACATTTGTTGAATTCACGCCAGTATCACTCGCTCGATTCATTCATCGAAATTCAGACCGATACAGTGTCAGAATCGGCGCGAATTCTATTGCCCTTGGTCGCCCGGGATTTGTGGTGGTCCGGCCAGACTGCCGCCGAACCGGGCATCGAACGCCAGCGCCAGTTCGCATTGGAAAGGCTGGCAAGCTGGAATGGCGAGATGAGCGAACACGACCCCGAACCGCTGATCTACACCGCTTGGCTGCGCGCATTGCAAAAACGCTTGGTCATCGATGAACTTGGGCCCCTGCAAGCAGATGTCGCGACGCTGGAGCCGGTCTTCATCGAACGGGTTTACCGCAATGTCGCGGGTGCGGAAATCTGGTGCGACATCACGCAAACCACAAAATCGGAAACCTGCCTTGAAATGGCGGGACTGTCTTTGGATGACGCCTTGGTCGAACTGGCCGAAATCTATGGACCACGTATTGAAAGCTGGCGCTGGGGCAACGCGCATCAAGCGGTGCACCGGCACGAGGTGCTGGGGAACATTCCCATCTTGCGCTGGTTTGTGAATATTGTCCAAGACACCTCCGGAGGCGACTCAACGCTGATGCGCGGAGCCATTCGCGGGACAGGTGCCGAGCCTTATGAAAATGTTCACGCCTCGGGCTTGCGGATCGTTGTCGACTTCAACGATCCCGATTCCTCGGTGATGATCATTGCGACCGGGCAGTCCGGGCATTTTCTGTCACCGCATTACGACGATCAGTCCGTGCTTTGGCGGCGTGCTGAATATATTCCAATGTCTTTGGACCCTGAATTTGCCCGCGGTGGTGCGGTTGGCATCACCCGCCTCGTCCCTGCATTGGCGCAATAGGCGTCAGGAAAACAGGTCGTGGCAGGTCTGCAGCGCGTCCACCAGAACATCGGCCTCGGCGGTTGTGTTGTACAGTCCAAACGATGCTCGGCAGGTCGCCGTCACACCCAGATGCGCCATCAAAGGTTGCGCGCAATGGTGCCCGGCGCGAACGGCAACACCCTTTTGGTCAACAATCGTTGAAATATCGTGCGGATGCGCTGGGCCTTTCAGGGTGAACGAAAAAATCGCGCCCTTGCCCGGCGCGGTGCCTTGCACATTCAACCAGTTCAACCCGCTCAGCTTTGCCTGAACGTAGTCGCGCAAAGTCGCTTCGTGTTTGGCGATATTCGCCATCCCCAGCCCTTGCACATAGTCCAGTGCCGCACCCAGGCCAATCATCTGGGCAATGCCCGGTGTCCCCGCCTCAAATTTGTGCGGCGGATCGGCGTAAGTAATTCCATCCCGGCTAACTGTCTTGATCATGTCGCCGCCACCGATGAACGGGCGCATCTCTTTGTAACGTTCCGCACGAACATACAGCGCCCCCGAGGCGGTAGGCCCGTACAGCTTGTGCCCCGTTACTGCATAAAAATCGCAGCCGATATCGGCCACATTGACGGGCATATGCACCGCCGCTTGCGAACCGTCCACACACACGGCAACACCCACCTGGCGTGCTGCCGCGCAAATCGCTTTTACATCGACAACCGTGCCCAGCACGTTGGACATATGGGTGACAGCCACCAGTTTGGTGCGCGGTCCGATTGCCGCAATGACCGCCTGTGGGTCAAGCGCCCCGTTTGCCGCCGTTTCCACCCATTTCAACACCACGCCTTGCCGTTCGCGCAGAAAATTCCACGGCACAATATTCGCGTGATGCTCCATTACGCTCAAAACAATTTCGTCGCCCGGCTGCAAATTTGGCGCTGCCCAGGCGTATGAGACAAGGTTCAATCCCTGCGTTGAACCGGTTGTGAACAGTATTTCCTGCTCGCTTCCGGCACCAAGAAACGCTTGCAGCTTGCCGCGCACCGCTTCGTACTGGTCGGTTGCGGTATTCGACAAAAAATGCAGGCCACGGTGCACGTTGGCATAGTCATTGGCATAGAAATGCGCCATCGCCTCGATCACGGCCAACGGTTTTTGCGCCGAAGCGCCGTTGTCCAGATAGGTCAGCGGATTGCCGTGAACTTTCCGGCTCAGAATGGGAAAGTCGCGGCGTATCTGTTCGACGTCGTACACTAAGCTGCTCCCACCGGCACAAGGCCCAGAACTGCTGCCAGCACCGAAATTGCCAGGATAAATGCAATACCCAATCCAAACATCGCGGCGATGACCAGATAGATGTTTCTGAATCCGTGAATCTCCGCCAAACCACAGGCATAAGCCACAATCGCCCAAACAAGCGCGACCAGCCCCAATGGGGCGGTGATTGGCGCAATGACCGGCAGCAACACTATGAACACAATCTGGACCAGCGCCATCGCTGAATTCAGCCAGATGAACACCACCACCGTGTCACGAAAACTGCCACTGCCGCCAAAAAGGCGCGACAGCCCCAGGCTGATCGCGGCGCCAAGCGGCAGGCCGATGAGCTGGAATATCGCCGTCAGAATTGGCTGATTGCGGATGAATTCTTGAACCGGGTCGTCCGGGCTGGCAATGAAAAACGCTGTCAGGGAATTGGCGAATGTCAGGACTATGGAGACCAGAACCGCCAGGCCAATAATCTCGGGGTTCGATAAATTTTGACCCAGCACCATCCGCGCCGCTTGCCG
>JANMOK010000402.1:0-20900 GCA_031369165.1 Paracoccaceae bacterium | reverse complement strand
CGAACAGGCGAAAGCACGGCGTCAGTTTTTCCGAAGCTTGCCTCGTGTTTGCTGACCCTTTGCACCAATCTTGGCAGGATCGGATCGAGGGTGGTGAGCAACGGTGGCAAACTCTTGGTTTTGTTGGTGGCGTGATTGTGTTGGTGGTGGCACATACTTTTGTGGAGGATGGATCGGAGCACGAGCCCATTGAACTGATCCGCATTATTTCTGCTCGCCGCGCGACACCAAGGGAAAGGAGCCGATATGAAAATGGTTAAAATGACATTGGAAGACCTTCCGCCGCTGACGGTGAGTCAACAAACGCGACTGGCCGCTTTGGCGGCAAAGCCTGACGCGCAGATTGACACAAGTGACATTCCTGAAATGACCGACGCCGCTTTGGCTGCGATGACACCGGGGCACTTCTATCGTCCAGTCAAGCAACAGATCACGGCGCGAGTTGATGCTGACGTGCTTGTGTGGCTGAAGTCGCAGGGCAAAGGTTATCAGGCATTGATGAATGCGATCTTGCGGCGCGAAATGCTGAATGGGTCGGAAAGGCCGCTTGTAGATGCGGTGAAGAAGCGGGCTTGACCCCCGCCTTTGCGAGGGTGACAAACGCTCCGATTGCGCATCGCATTGTCATTCTCGCGAAGGCGGGAATCTAGGACTCAAGGTAAACCCAAGTATGGCCAAGCCGCCACCAGAGATATTGGCGGAGGGGCTCGAACCACCCAAAGCGAGACAACGTCGGCGGCGCGGCTCTTGGGCTTGGCGAATTCTGCGGCCATTTTTCGTGGGTTTGTTTCGCTTTGGATTGGTCTGCCTCGCGCTGGTTGGCATTTTGAAATTCGCCAACCCGCCCGCCACCTTCACCATGGTGCAGGCCTATTGGCAACTTGGTCCAGTGCAATACGACTGGGTGGACATCGCGGAAATGTCGCCGCACCTGCCCCGCGCGGCAGCGGCGGCGGAGGACGCGAATTTCTGTTTGCACACCGGCTTTGATTTTGCGGCGATCAAGGCGGCTTTGGCCGCGGATGACCGGGTGCGCGGTGGGTCAACGATCAGTCAGCAAACCGCCAAGAATGTGTTTTTGTGGCAGGGAAGGAACTGGGTGCGAAAGGGATTGGAGGCCGGGTTTACCGTGCTGATCGAGGCTGTTTGGGGCAAAAAGCGGATCATGGAAGTGTATTTGAACGTCGCCGAATTTGGCGAGGGGATTTTCGGGATAAGGGCGGCTTCGTTGCATTATTTCGGCGTCGAACCCAGCGAGTTGGGCCAACAACAGGCGGCCGCCTTGATGGCGGTTCTGCCCGACCCGAAGGATCGATCTCCAAACAATCTGACCAATTTCATGCGCTCCCAAGTCCGCAGAATAGTTGGCGGTTCGGGGACGATTAGAGTGGATGGAAGGGCGGCTTGTTTTGAGTGATCCCTTCGCGGACGGGGATCAAGGCTTGAAATCCAACTCTTGCGGGGTCAAAGAAGGGTGGATTTCAAACCTCTCGAAAGACCCGAATGCGCCGCCTTTACCACCTGCCCTTGTCCCCATTTTGCCGAAAGGTACGTCTTGTCTTGGCCGAAAAGAAGGTTGAGGTCGAGCTAGTCGAGGAAAAGCCTTGGGAACAGCGGCTGGATTTCCTTCGGAAAAACCCCAGTGGTAAGGTGCCGGTGCTGAAAATCGACGGTTATGTACTGCAGGATTCCACCGCGATTTGTGAGTATCTGGAAGAAACAATCCCCACCCCGCCGCTGATGCCGCGCGATGCGGCCAGCCGGGCGGAAGTGCGGCGCTTGGTGGCTTGGTTTGATGACAAATTTCACCGCGAGGTGACGGTCAACCTGCTGTATGAACGGGTCAACAAACGGCTGATGCGGGCCGGTCACCCCGATGGCGCGAATATCCGGGCGGGTTCCAAGGCAATTCACTTCCACCTCGATTATATCGGTTGGCTGATGGAAAGTCGGCGTTGGCTGGCGGGGCAGGAGATGACGCTGGCCGATTTCGCCGCTGCGGCGCAGCTTTCCTGCCTTGATTATATCGGCGATGTCGATTGGGCCCGGGTTCCGGCGGCCAAGGAATGGTATGCCAAAGTCAAGTCGCGCCCTGCTTTTCGCGGGATACTGGCCGATTTGATCCCCGGATTTACGCCGCCCGATCATTACGCGGATTTGGATTTTTAGGGGATGGATGACCTCACCCAAGCCCTCAAAACTGAGGCTTTGCGGTTGGGGTTTGCGGCTTGTGGGGTGTGTCGGGTGGATGCGATTCCGCAGGCGGCTGATCGGTTACGGGCGTTTGTCGATGCGGGTTTCCACGGCCAGATGGGCTGGCTGGCGGAGCGGATGGAATGGCGGGGGAATCCGGTTGCGCTGTGGCCGGAAGCGCGGTCGGTCATCATGTTGGCGGATGTGTATACGCCGGGGGAAGATGCGCTTTCCGTGCTGGAATTTCCCGATACCGGGGCGATTTCCGTCTATGCCCGCAACCGCGATTACCACGATGTGGTGAAGAAGCGGCTGAAGGCTTTGGGGCGCTGGCTGGTGGCGCGTGCGGGCGTCGAGATCAAGGTTTTCGTTGATACAGCCCCGGTGATGGAAAAACCACTGGCGCAGGCGGCGGGGCTTGGCTGGCAAGGCAAGCACACCAATTTGCTGGCCCGAGATTTGGGCAATTGGTTCTTTTTGGGGGCAGTGTTTACCACGGCGGTTCTGGAGCCTGATCAGCCGGAAGTGGACCATTGCGGCACCTGCACCGCTTGCCTCGATATTTGCCCCACCAAGGCGTTTCCGGCGCCTTATCAACTGGACGCGCGGCGCTGCATTTCCTATTTGACCATCGAGCATAAGGGGCCGGTGGATGAGGAATTGCGACCCCTTTTGGGAAACCGGATTTATGGTTGCGATGATTGTCTGGCGGTGTGTCCGTGGAACAAGTTTGCGGTTGCGGCACACGAGATTGGCTATTTTGCCCGGGTGGAATTGCAGCGGCCCAAACTGGCACATTTGGCGGGGTTGGATGATGTGGCTTTCCGCGAGGTATTCGCTGGGTCACCGATCAAACGGATCGGGCGGGATCGGCTGGTGCGAAACGTGCTTTATGCGATTGGCAATTCGGGGGATGCAAGTTTGAAGGACGACGCGCAACGATTGCTCAAAGATAGCAATGAAACCGTCAGGGACGCTGCTGCATGGGCTGTAGGTCGGCTGGCATGAACAGCCTGCTCAGTTTCGGTCACGGCTATTCAGCGCGCGCTCTGGAGCGTGTGCTGAACGGGTGGCAGGTGGTGGGCACCAATCGCTCTGGCGACGGCGCGCTGCAGTGGCCGGGAACGGATATGCGACCTTTCCTTGACAAGGCGGACTATCTGTTGATTTCGACGGCGCCCGGGCCAGCGGGGGACCCGGTTTTGGCGCAGCTGGGAGAAGAAATCGCCGCACGAGCCAATCGATTGCACTGGGTCGGTTATTTATCGACGACGGGCGTCTATGGTGACCACGACGGAGGTTGGGTAACCGAGGACTCACCGCGCGAACCTTCGACCGAGCGGGGAAAGTTGCGGGTGATCGCCGAGGATCAATGGTTGGGACTTTGGCGCGAAACCGGCCTGCCGGTGCATATATTCCGATTGGCAGGCATCTATGGTCCGGGTCGCGGGCCGTTTGATAAAGTGAAGAACGGCACGGCGCGGCGGATTGTCAAACCGGGTCAGGTGTTCAGCCGCATTCATGTGGAGGATATTGCGCAGGTGTTGGTGGCTTCAATCCAGCACCCCAATCCGGGTGCTGCCTACAACGTCTGCGACGATGACCCTGCCCCGCCGGAAGATGTGATCGCCGAGGCAGCGCGGCTGCTGGGACTGCCAGTTCCGCCCGCTGAAGATTTCGCCAGTGCGTCGATGTCGCCGATGGCGCGGAGTTTTTATGGCGAAAGCAAGCGGGTTTCCAATGCCCGGATCAAGGACGGGTTGGGCGTAGAGTTGAAATATCCGGATTATCGCAGTGGTCTGCTGGCAATGACGGATGATGCTACTTGACCCAAACTTCGACGCGCCGGTTGACGGCGCGGCCACTGGCAATTTCGTTGCAGGCCAGCGGGGATGTTTCACCATAGCCGATGACGGTCAACTTGGTCTTGTCGCGCATGCCCGCGGGCAGGGCGGCCAGAATCGCGTCACGAATTTGGGTTGATCGGGCCGTCGAAAGTTCGCGGTTCTTGCTCATCGAGCCATCGGAGTCGGTAAAACCGGCAAGGATTATTTCCTTGCCGTCAAAGGCGCCATTCTCCAGCAATTTGGCCAAACGCAAGACATCGGCCCTGGCGCGGTCGTCAAGGTCAACCGGGTCACCAATGAAGCGGAATGTTACCGTCAACCGTTGCGCCAGCATCAGATTGGACATCATGTTTTGCAGGTGTTCCAGTGTAGTATCCGCCAGGCCTGGCATCATCGCGGTGGCAAATCGCGCCCCTTGTATGCCAATTGGCGTCGGCTCGATCAGCTGATCGACAAAACCCGCGTCGGCTATTTCAAATTGAGCAGCATCAGATTGCAGATACTGCAGGAAAGACTCGGCGCCAGCGGCAAGGCTACCCGATGGGCTGACCATGAAAATGCGACGGCTCAAGGGGTATTCTTCGGTCTTTATGGTGAAAGATGTCGCTGCCGTCTCGATTCCGCAAATGCCAAGTATTGGCAGGATACGGGCATTCCGGGCAGCGGCCAGACTGACGATGCCAATGGCATTGGGATCGGCGGCGACGGCATCGGCAATGTCTTCGTCTTTGGTCAAGATGGTTGCTTCGTCGGCAAGTTCGGCGATGAAGGCATCCATCACTATTTGATCAAAAGCTGTTCGTGTGCCGGAACCGGTTTCGCGCATATACATCTTTATTGGCGCGTCATTTCCGCCAAGGTCGGACCAATTGACCACGCCACCCGAAAAAATCGAGGCCAGGTCTTGCTCGGAAATCGAGCGCAGCGGGTTGTCGGCCGAAACGATTGGCACCAAGGCGTCAAGCGCCAGGATAGCCTGCCGGCCAACGCCACCAATGGCGACAATTTCGGCGGGGTCCATGGGTCGGGACAAAACGGCGAAGTCGGCATTATGGGTGCGCAGATCTTCGACACCGCCGCTAGATCCGGGTGTCAGGATTGTGACGACGCTGCCAGTCGTCTCGCCATCAGGTGTCAGGGTAAGGCTGATGTCACCCTGCGCGCCGACGTTGCGCACGGGCGTGGCGTTCTGATCAAAGGCAAAGGCCTCGATCAAGGAAGGCATCAAGACGGCGCCAATGGTTTTTGAGCCCGATATTGTAAAATTGGTCAGGCCGGCAGCGGACTGCGGGCAATCGGCACCGATGCAATCTACGCGAAAGGCATCGACCGAAACTTCACCGATTGCGGATTTTATGACGTAGGATTGGCCGTCATAGCTGACCAAATCGCCAGTCATCGACATCGAACCATCGTGCGATTTAAGCGTAACTTCGCCAGACACAGCCGCCGAGCCAGGAACAATCGCCGCCAGCAGGAACGCGAAAAGTTGGTTTTTCATAGCCTTCTGCCTGTCGAGCCTGTTTCCGGAATGCCGGCAGGCTTCGTTTCGTTTAACGCGATGCAACCCGAAGATCGCTTAGCACGTTCATCACCTCATAATCCGCATTGTTAGCGTTACAAGCACCAAGTGTGAACCGTACATTTGAAGCGGCCGATTTGCCGCCGCTAAAGCGCAACACGCGCAGATCGACGGCTTCCTCGCACGCGGCACCGGAATCTGCGACGTGCAATGCCAAATCAATGACGCCATTGGTTTGACGCTTGGAATTTGGAAACGTGTAAATTTCGGCGAAAGAATTGCCTGCACCAAAGGTTTGCAGATAACCACCGCCCATTTTGCGCGACTGGCGATAGCTGCCAGGCGCGCCAGACCAGACATAGCCGGACTGGCCCAAACGGGCGCCGTATTCGCCAGCATGCAGGTCAAGATCAACCGCACCAGACCAAAGGAGCGCAACCCGGGTGAAACGATCCGCACCCGGTACATCGACCTCTATCGATTTCGTCACACCGTCCGGCAGCAAAACTTCGATAGTTGCGAGCGTGGAAAACGCGGGAAATGTCGCTGCAAAAGCGCCAGAATTGTCGGTCATCGCTGAAAATTCAAAATCGGCCTGGCGAATGACCAAGGGCGAATTTGGCATGCAAGGCGCGGTCAGCGAGAGGGCAATTTCGCCACCCGCAACCGGCAAGGCGACAGTCTCAACAGCGCAGGTGGCGGGTTCTGTGACCAATTCGATTCCTGGCTCGGCCGCTGTTTCGTTGGAAATTATCGCCAAACTTTCCACGGGCATAATGGTCGCGGGCATTTCGGCAGTTGTGGCTACATTTGCCAAAACAATTGGGACGGAGACAGACAATTCGACGTTCAAATCGTCTTTCAATCGCATTTCTGCAACTTCCATTGGCAGCAGTTCGGCAGTTTCCACCGGCGGCAAACCGGTCGACGCTGGCGAAATTTCTGCCGAAGCCAGCCTGTCTGGCAGCGTCAAATCGATTGCGACCGGTGTCTGCGCAATTGGCGGAAGTTCCGCCAGCACGGTGATCGGTTCATTTTCCAGTGCAAGCGCCGGATCATTGTCATCCAGTGCAGCGGTGACAACGGCAGGCTCAAGGTCATCTGCAACCAATGGTTCTGCGAGCGTCGGCGCTTGGGCAACGTCTGCCGATTCGGCGATTGCTGAGTCCTTTGGACTGGTAACCTGATGCGCCAATTCTGCGCTGGCCACCACGGGAACCGCGCCCTGGTAGGGCATAACTTGCAATGCAACCTTTGCTTCAACGCATTTGACATCGGCCGCAAGACAGTAGGTGAATGTCACAGGGCCATTGCAGGTTTGCGAGTTGGTGTATTCGATTTGGCCGTTGGCCAGAGCCAGTTCGCCACAAATCGGTTCTTCCATGATCAGAATGGCGGTTTCGGTTGCCCCGTCGGGGGCTTGATCGTTGAGAAGAACGTTCAGCGACTGCGGTTTGCCCGCCCGCACCGTAAAAACATCGTCCTCAGGCTGCAAGACATTCGCACCTGACAAACCAGCCATGATGGATTCGCTGTTTTGCGCCAGCATGCCGATTGTCACGGTCAAAACCAGACCGGTCAGAATGGTCATCGTATGGTCAGAGACTTTCACGTCCGCAATCCCGTTCCGAGCCCCCACACGAGGCGTAACCAATCGTAACATCGGCCTTGGCGGGCACGGCCTTGCAGCATGTCGCGGAGAGCAGCCGCGATTCGGCACCCACCCAGCGCCAGACTCATTGATTAGTCAGAGAAAAACGGCTGAAAAATGGCGAAGCCGGTGCATTGGCTCGAATTTGAGGTAATGGGTGGGGATTTGGGCTGGACTTAGAGGACTTCCCACCGATCAGGCTGGATGAAGCGGCCGAGTGAGGGGTCGTAGAAGCGGGCGTTGAGATAGAGCAGGCCGGTGGTGGCGTCATAGTGCTCGCCATTGAAGCCTTTGGATTCGGGCGGCACGCTCGGCCCGGAATTGGTGTCGGTGGCCGGACCGAAGGGTTTGCAGGAGGTGATTCGAGCAAGGATGCCGGTGCCACCAGAGATCGCCCGCACCGAACTCAAATGATCGCGGTGCAGGGAGCTTTGGGCGGGGCTTGCGTTACCAGTTCGACGTATTGACTTGAGGCACGCTAGCATGGTGGGATGAATCCCACCCTACATTTTACCGCCCGTCGTGCAGGAATTGGTCACCCGCACGGCTCAACCCTGACCCGAACCGGAGACTCCGATGCGTGATTTTATCAAACCCTGCGCTCTCGGCTTCCTGACAATTTCCGCATTGGTCTCGTCTGCCTGTGCCCCTGCCGCCGCCCCGGTTACCATTGTTTTGATCGGCGATAGTTATCTCATCGGCCATGGTGTCGAGGCAGGCGAAAAGTTCAAAGACAGGCTGCTGCCATTGTTGAACACCGGCGGAATGAAGGTCGCGATCATTGACACTGGTTTCAATCAAACCAGCGCTTCGACTGCCGCGCGTCTCGACATTTTTTTCAAGGTGCCGCATTTTTTCCCGGCGGCGACGAACCCGGTGGTGATCCTTGAGGAAGGATCAAATGACTGCACAGCGATGAGCCTCGATCAGACCCGCGCCAACCTTTCTCAAATCCTGTCGACATTTTCGGAAAAAGGGATTCCCGTCCTCGTGGTTGGCACCACGCCCTATGATGCTTGTGACAGCGCTGCTGAACCAAATTACAGCGCTGAATACATCCAGATGTTTGCCGACCTCGCGGCGCAATACGGCGATCTTTATTACCGCGATTTTAAGGACGGGGTCAGCGGCCATCCCGAATTGATGCAGGATGACCGTGACCACCCGAATACGCAGGGCGAAGCGGTGATCGTTGCCAACATGCTGCCCGTCGTGCTGGAATTGGTTGCCCGCGCCGCGCAGCCCTGACCGAATAATACTTACGTCGAGGCCGGGGCCAACTCCCCTGATCCCTAAAAATGCTTAAGTTTTCCAATCCCAACCCCTTGAAATCCTCCGCTTCATTAAATCGTCAAGAAATAGACGCCTACGGCATCAACTCAAACCGATCTACATCCACCATCTCCATATCGGTGATTTTCAGGAGCGGTATCGCCGGCAGGCACAAAAAAAGCCGCCATCATCCCCGACGCAGTTTCAAAAGTCACCGGTGGGGTCAATCCCGCCCTACAGGCTAACCTGTTGGAATGGTGCGCAAAATACGGGCTTGGCCGCACAGTCATTCCCGCGAAGGCGGGAATCCAGGCGGTGCGTAGGACCCCCGCCTTCGCGGGGGTGACAGTGAGGTAGTTCACGCTGCCCCGTGGCAGTGTTTGAACTTCTTGCCGGAACCGCAGGGGCAGTTGGTGTTGCGGGGGGTGTGTTCCCAGCCTTTGGGCATTTGGTCGAGGGGCAACATGGGTGCTGCGGCGGCCAGAGCGGGGGCAATGGGCGGCATTGCGGCGGCGGCTTGTTGGGCCTGCAGGGCTTGCATCTGCGCAACCATCGCCTGCTGCTCTTCCGCCGTCATGATCTGCACGCGCGACAATTTGTCGGTGACGCTGACGCGCAGATGCGCCAGCAGGCGTTCGAACAGGCCGAAGGCTTCGTTTTTGTACTCGTTCAGCGGGTCGCGCTGGGCATAGCCACGAAAGCCGATGACGGAGCGCAGGTGCTCCAGCGTCAACAGATGCTCGCGCCAATGTTGGTCGATGCTTTGCAAAAGCAGTTGTTTTTCGACGTTGCGCATGGTGTCGGTGCCATAGCGGGCGACTTTGTCGTCCATGATCTTGTCGGTGGCATCGCCCAACTTTTGGCGCAGGGTGGCATCGTCGGAACCTTCTTCAGCGGCCCAGGATTTGACCGGCAATTCGACGTTGAAGTGTTTGATGACGTCGGCGTGCAACCCATCAAGGTTCCACTGCTCGGCATAGGCGCGTTCGGGCATGTGGACGGCGACGATATCCTCGATCACGTCGTGGCGCATTTCGCCGACAACATCGGAAAGATCGTCCGCTTCCATGATTTCGCGGCGCTGGCCAAAGATCGCCTTGCGCTGCTGGTTCATCACATCGTCAAATTTGAGCAAGTTTTTGCGGATGTCAAAGTTGCGGGCCTCGACTTTGGCCTGCGCTTTTTCAAGTGCTTTATTGACCCAAGGATGGATGATTGCTTCGCCTTCACCCATGCCAAGGCGGCCCAGCATTTTGTCCAGCGAACCGGAGTTGAAAATGCGCATCAGATCGTCTTCCAGCGACAGGAAGAAAGAGGTGCGGCCGGGATCGCCCTGACGGCCAGAGCGGCCACGAAGCTGGTTATCAATCCGGCGGCTTTCGTGACGTTCGGTGGCCAAAACGTAAAGTCCGCCAGTTTCCAGAGCCTTTTTCTTGGCCTCAGCAACCTGCGATTCGATTTTGTGACGAATTCCAGCAGCATCGGCATGCTCGCCTGCGGCTTCAAGCGCCTCGTTCACCAGTCGGTCAACGTTGCCGCCAAGTTGAATGTCGGTGCCGCGACCCGCCATGTTGGTGGCGATGGTCACCGCGCCGGGCACACCGGCGTCCGCGATGATTTCGGCTTCCTGCTCGTGGTAGCGGGCATTCAAGACATTGTGCGGAATACCGGCAGCTTTCAACATTTCCGATAGCTGTTCGGACTTTTCAATCGAGGTGGTGCCAACCAGTATGGGTTGCTGACGCTCGTGCGACTTGCCGATGGCTTTGACGATAGCCTCATATTTCTCGCGCGCCGTGCGGTAGACCTGGTCATGCTCGTCAACGCGGGCGATGGGCATGTTGGTCGGCACTTCGATCACGCCGAGTTTGTAGATTTCAAAGAACTCGTCCGCCTCGGTCGCCGCCGTGCCGGTCATGCCAGACAGTTTTTCGTATAGGCGGAAGTAGTTTTGGAAGGTGACCGAGGAAAGCGTCACGTTTTCCGGTTTGATATCGACGCCTTCCTTGGCTTCCATCGCCTGATGCAGGCCTTCCGACATGCGGCGTCCCGCCATCATGCGACCGGTGAATTCGTCGATCAGCATGATTTCACCGTTGCGAACGATGTAATCCTTATCTTTGCGAAACAGTTTATGGGCGCGAAGACCTTGGTTGATATGGTGGACCAGCGTGGTGCTTTCGGGGTCATAAAAACTGGCATCGGGGGCCAGCAGACCGTCGGCGTGCAAGCGGCGTTCGACGAACTCGTTGCCGTCTTCCGTCAAAGTTGCCGAACGGGTTTTTTCGTCGATTTCGAAGTGCTCTTCGGTCAAGTCGGGAATGATCGTGTCAACCTTGCGATACAAGTCAGAGCGGTCTTCGGTGGGGCCGGAGATGATGAGTGGCGTGCGGGCTTCGTCGATCAGGATCGAGTCAACTTCGTCGACGATGGCAAAGAAATGGTCGCGCTGCAACAATTGGCTAAGGTCGCTTCGCATGTTGTCGCGCAGATAGTCAAAGCCCAATTCGTTGTTGGTGGCATATGTAACATCGGCGTTGTAACCGGCTTTTTTGTCGGCCTCGTTCATGCCGGGGACGGCGATGCCGACGGTCAAACCGAGGGCATGATAGACCTTGCCCATCCAGGCCGCATCGCGACGGGCGAGGTAATCGTTCACGGTCACCACATGCACGCCGCGGCCCACAAGGGCATTGAGATAAACGGGCAGAACGGCCATGAGGGTTTTACCCTCGCCGGTTTTCATTTCCGATATATTGCCCTGATGCAGGAATATCCCACCCATGAGCTGGACATCGAACGGGCGAAGCCCAAGGGTGCGGAAGGCCGCTTCGCGAGCGGTGGCAAATGCCTCGGGCAGCAGCGAATCCAGCGGTTCACCTTTGGCCAAACGATCACGGAATTCGATCACGCGGGCGGTGATTTGTTCGTCGCTCAGCGCCTTAATCGAAGGCTCCAAAGCATTGATCTTGGCGACCAGCGGCAGTGTTGCCTTGATTTTGCGGTCATTCGGTGTGCCAAAAACCTTTTTGGCCAACGTGCCCAAACCCAGCATGAAGTCGCATCCTATGTCTATCGTGCGGTCGCGCCATCGCGCCGCCAAGGGCTTGAAACCAAAACCCGACGCGTGTCGGGGGTTCTTGTCGCCCGCGCATCTACGTCGTAAATGTGGCGGCGCTTTGGCATCGTGACCCGAAAATCCCGGGGCGTGATGTAAGCGGCAGGGGGACCGGTGTCAACGTGACGTGGTGCCAGTGTCGAAACCTTGTGTTGCGCGTGAATTGGGTGAAAACGGAGAGAAGAATGCGTAACTTGCTGCCAATCGCTGCTTTTTGCCTGAATATCGGATCTTTGCAAATCGCCTTGGCCGAAGACGTGGCGCCTGCGTATGACGGCGATACCGTCGTTGCTGATGTGAATGGCACGAAAATCACGCTGGGGCATATGATCCTGTTACGTTCCAAGCTGCCCGCCGAGTACCAGAATTTGCCGGACGAAACATTGTTTCCGGGAATTCTGGACCAGTTGATCGACCAGACCTTGCTGGGCGAAAAAGAAATCGCGGAATCGGGAGGCGTGCCCTATCAGGTGCGGCTGGCTGTTGACAATGAACAGCGGGCACTGCTTTCGACCAGTCAAATCAACAAGATTGCCAATATCGACATAAGTGACGACGAAATTCAGGTTGCCTACCTCGAGGCCTATGGCGAGGTTAAACCAGAACAGGAATGGCACGCCGCACACATATTGGTTGCGACCGAGCAAGCGGCAAAAGACATCATCGCCAAGCTGGAAGCCGGCGGTGATTTTGCCGCCTTGGCGAGCGAGTTTTCCTCGGATTCATCCGCGCAAGGCGGTGGCGATTTGGGCTGGTTCGGTCTTGGTGCGATGGTGAAAGAGTTTGAGGATGCGGTGGTTGCAACCCCAGTTGGCACGCATTCGGCACCCATTCAGTCACAATTTGGCTGGCACGTGGTGAAAGTGCTGGAAGTGCACGAAAAGCCGCTGCCGACAATTGATGAAGTGCGGGCGGAATTGATTGCAGGATTGCAACAAAAAGCGCTGGAAACGGCATTGGAAGATTTGCGCGGCAAAGCAACAATTGAACGTCCGGAAGGCGTGCCGTTCAGTGCGATCCGCGCCGTGGATCTGGTTATGAATCCCAAAGAATAGGGTCGCGGTATGGCGAAGATTTCATCGGTATCACCCTTGGCCCCAGTTGGTGGCTTTCCGAAACTTCCGGTCATCGGCGGGGTGCGGTTTGCGGCGGTTGCTGCCGGAGTGAAATACAAGGATCGGTTGGATGTCATGCTGGCGGAAATTGCCCCCGGCTCTTCGATGGCTGGGGTCTTCACCCGCTCCTCCACCCGTGCTGCCCCGGTTTTATGGTGTGAGGCCGCGCTCAAGGCTTTGTCGGCGGGCAAACGCGGCGGCAAAGGGTTTGGCATCGTCGTGAATTCCGGCAATTCCAACGCCTTTACCGGCAACGCGGGCTGGCTGGGTGCCAAAGCTACCGCAAAGGCCGCCGGCAAGGCCTTGGGCATTCCGGCGGAGCATGTGTTTCTGGCGTCGACCGGGGTGATCGGCCAGCCTTTGCCACATGAAAAGATTACCGCGAAAATGGATGACTTGGTCGCGGCGCTTCATGCAGAAAGCGCGGAACTGGCGGCCCAAGCGATTATGACAACCGATACTTTCGCCAAGGGATCGTGCGCTGACTTGCGATTGGGCGATGCTACGGTGCGGATTGCCGGGTTCGCCAAAGGTTCGGGCATGATTGCGCCCGATATGGCCACGATGCTGGTCTATATTTTTAGCGACGTCGCGATCAAACAAAGCGTTCTGCAGGCGATGTTGGCCGATCTGACCGACCGGACATTCAATTGCATAACCGTGGATTCAGATACGTCCACTTCGGACACGTTGCTTTTGGCGGCAACGGGCTATGCGGGCAATCATCGGATTGAAAAACGCAAGTCACCAGACGCCAAAGCTTTTGAGGCTGCTTTGGGTGCCGTCATGCTTGACCTGGCACATCAGGTTGTGCGCGATGGCGAGGGTGCCACCAAGTTCGTTTCCGTGCGTGTTTCGGGGGCAAAAAACGATGTTTCAGCCAGGAAAATTGGCATGTCCATCGCCAATTCGCCTTTAGTGAAAACCGCGATTGCCGGTCAAGACCCGAATTGGGGGCGGATTGTCATGGCGGTCGGAAAATCGGGCGAGCCAGCGCATCGCGACAAACTGTCAATCCGATTTGGCTCCATTCTGGTTGCCGACAAGGGTTGGGTTTCGCCGGACTATCGGGAAGCCGACGGCGCGGAATATTTCAAGCGTACGGATTTGGACATAAATGTCGAACTGGGCATCGGCAAGGGCGAGGCTACTGTTTGGACTTGCGATCTGACGCATCAATACATCTCGATCAACGCCGATTATCGGTCGTGAAAACCCTGCTGGTTTCCGCCGTTGCGTTGATCGACCCTGATGGACGCGTGCTGTTGACCCAGCGGCCTGCCGGCAAGTCGATGGCCGGGTTGTGGGAGTTTCCCGGTGGTAAAGTCGAGCCTGGCGAAACACCGGAAGCGGCCTTGGTGCGCGAACTGCACGAGGAACTGGGGATTGATACCTGGGCGAGCTGCCTGGCGCCGCTGACGTTTGCCAGTCACACTTACGCCGATTTCCATTTGCTGATGCCGGTTTTCGCCTGCCGCAAATGGCAGGGTTTCTTGCAGGCCAGAGAAGGTCAGGCCTTGGCTTGGGTGAAGAAGGGCGATCTGCGCACCTATGCCATGCCGCCTGCCGATATGCCGCTGGTGGCGGTACTGCAGGACTGGCTTTAACGGCGGGTCCCGTGTGGCGGCGCCAGTACCGACGGAGGCTCGCGTCGAGGATTGGCAATTTCCGTGGCAATGAGGCACATGCGGCGGCGGTTTTCCTGGGCGATTGTTTTGCCCAAAGTGGTGCAAGATTCATCATAGATGTCGCGGCCAAGCTTTCTGCAGGCGTCGTTGTCCCACAGGTCGCAGGCGATACGGTCAAACGTATAGTTCGACAGCGTCCAGCCCAACGGAAACTGGGCAATCCGGTCATCGAGCGAAATCGAGATCAAATCCACCCAAAGCGTGGCCTTCATGTCAAGGATACGGTTGCGTGCTGGGTCGATCCTGGCAGACCGTGCCGAATTGAGCGCCCGGATCGGCGAGGCAACTTCGCCAAGGCCGTAGGTGCGTTTCGGTGATTCTGGCGGCGGAAAGTCGAACGTGAGGACGCGAAAGACCACTCTGCTGGCCAGGTCGAGGCGGCGCAATTCTTCGATCAGATCGGCGATTGTGTCGAGGCCGGAGTTTTCAAAATATCCGCCATCGACAAAGCGCGCCTTGGTAAAGCCCAGCTCCGGCGCAGCGGTATAGTTTGGGTCGCTGGTTGGGGATTTTGGCGGCAACATCAAAGTGCCTGCTGGTGTTACTATCGGGAAACGTGCGCTGAGCAACATGCCGGAAACCAATGTGGGCGATTGGCATTCGACTGCGGTCTTTTGACAATCGATTGCCTGACGAAAACTGGTGACGTCGCCCAAATCGCGGAAAGGAGTGATCACCATGCGGCGACCGGTATCAACGTCAATCGTGTTGAGGAACAACGCCGGCGTGATGCCGGTTGGCTGCCAATAATTCAGCACGGGCTGATTCAGCAGATCAACTTTAGTCGCCGCGAGAAAACTTTCGGAAAAGCTGCGTTCCAGCGCCTTGGTTCGGTCAAAACGATTGATCGGAAACGGTGGCAGGCGCGCGATCATATCGGGAAACAGCATTGCGGCGCCGACGGGTGAAAGAAAGTCATTTCGCAGCACGGCATCGACGCTTTTGGTATAGGTTCCGACGGGCAAATAATTTGCCGCATCGCTCCGTTTCGGTGCGCAATTAGATGGATCGCTTGCCATCGGCGCCAGCGACGTCAGCGCCGAAAAGACCGTCAGCCCGACCGACCCTCCCGACACGCCGCTGGCGGCAAAAATATGTCCGCTGAATTCTGGACTGCGATCTTGCAGTTCGGCCAAGAAGCTGGCGGATTGATAGGCCGCATACAGCCCGCCGCCCTGCGCCGCGACAAGATAAACCGGATAGCGACGGCCGTCTTTCCGAGCTTCGGCATAACCGGGTCGGCATTCGAGCCAAGTCAAGAACGCAGTTTGAAGATCAGTCAGTGCCGGTTTTTCAGGCAAGTCTGCCAGCGCAAGCGGCTTGGCCGGAACGGTGGTGAGCAGGTGGTTGTCGTTCAAGTCACACGACGAGAACAAGACGGCGGTGCCAATAAGGATGGGCGAGGCAGGTATATGCAGGCGGTCTTCGATCAGGCCCAAGATTGCGGTGACAAGGACCAGACAGCAGGCGAATAGCGACAGCAGGCCAAGCGGACCCAAATTCTGCCCGGCGCTTATCGGGTCAAAGCAAATTGCCATAATTGCAACAACAAACACGCCTGCCATCAGCCAAAACAGCACTGGCTGGTAAGGCAGATTGAACACCAATAGCAGAACCGCAATGACAACCACGCCGTTAAATGGCAAAACCAAAGTCGGCACCAGAACCAGCACGACCAGAGAAACGGCACCGCCCAAGCCGTAAAGATCAAAGGGTGTGCTGCCATTGAGCCACAACAAGAACCGCGTCCCAAATTTGCCAATGTTGGCCAAAATCGACGCCGCAAAGGACCAGACGCGAGCGGTCAAAGCACCAAGCGAAAACAGTACAAAAATTAGCTGGACGGCAAACAATACCCAAAAAGCGGTTCGTATCTGCGGCAAGGTTGAACCGGAAACCGCTTTCAGAAAAGTTTGATAGAACAACACCAGCTGCGGAAAAGCGCAGATCAGCAAAGACAGCCCCTTTGGGTGCTTAGCGTTGGCGAAACGGATAGCCCTAAACGACTTCCAGCCTTTCGCTTGGGCGGGATTGAGGATTTGGTAACAAACGATGCGCAGCCAGAACACCAGAAATGCGACCGTGATAAGCTGGAGATAGACCTCTTCAACCGCCTGCATTGTCAGGTATTTGCTGATACCCGGCTCTAACGCCACGCGTTCGGCATTGATGATGTACAGTTCTTTGACCTGCGCGGGCGCATACATGCCGATGCTGATGATCAGCGACCAAAATAGCGGCGCGCGCAGGGTCCAGAATTCGGGGAAGCACGCGGCAAGGTATCGTCCGGCGCGTTTGATCAGATTCCAGAACAACTTGAGAATGCGCATGCCAATTTTCCCCGTCGGGATGGATCGGCGGATGTTAGCCTATTTGACACAAAGTTAATGTCTTTTAATCACGAATCACTACTCGCAAGCCGCAATTCGCATATGAAACGTTTTGTTAACAAGTTCGCGGCAATTTACGGCCATTGACCCGTCTTTTGAAAGGACTTGTAAATGTTCCGGACCATCATGCTTGGCACCTGCGTTTCCGTTCAAGGTAAAGTTGTGGATATCCTCAAGGACGGTCGCCTGACCGTGCAAGTCGGCGAAAAGTTTTTTACCGGGCGTTCGGTGGTTCCGATGACGAAATCCAAGTCAGTCGCAACAAATGCCCCGCAGCTTGTGCACGCCTAAGCTAGTTTAATCCAACCGCCCAACTCGCGTTCGATGGCCCCCACCAAGAACTCTATGTGCCCAGCGCTGTCGTTCAGGCAGGGCACATAGGTGAATGTTTCGCCCCCTGCCGCGATGAAAGCGTGACGGATTTCCATGTCGATTTCTTCCAAAGTCTCGACGCAATCAGACGAAAACGCCGGTGCGACGATGGCGATGTCTTTGGTGCCCTTCGCCGCTAGCTCACGCACCAAATCAATCGTTGCCGGTCCGACCCATTTCTCGCGGCCAAAGCGCGACTGAAAGGCAGACAGGATCGGCGTCTCGGCCCATTTTAGGCGTTCGCGAAGCAGCCGCGTCGTTTTCAGGCATTGGCAGTGATATGGATCGCCCGCCAGTAGGTAACGCTCCGGCACGCCGTGATAGGATGCAATCAATGCCTGCGGCTTGTTGGGAAGGGCCGTTTCGATTGACCGCGCCAGAACGTCAATGTAGGCGGGCAGGTCAAAATAGGCCGGTGCTGTGCGAAACGCGGGCTGCCAGTTGAGCTGAATCAGGGTGCGAAAGGCTTGGTCATTGGCGGTGGCGGTGGTCGGCGCAGCATATTGCGGATAGAGCGGAAAAAACAGAATGCGCTGGCACCCCAGTTCCACCATCCGGCGGATAGCGCTGTCGGTCGATGGGTTGCCGTAGCGCATGCAGAAATCGACGATAATTTCATCACCGTGAAGGGCGGTAATTTCGGCAGCAATCTTTTCCGATTGCGCCCGCGTAGTCGTCAAAAGCGGACTTTCGTTGCGGTCCTTGTTCCAGATCGAACGGTATTTCGCCCCGGATTTTGTCGGGCGAATCGACAGTATGATGCCCTGCAAAATCGGTTGCCACTTCCACGATGGCAGATCGACGACGCGTTTGTCGCTGAGAAACTGGCTAAGATAGCGCCGCATCGACCAATAATCGGTAGCGTCAGGCGTGCCGAGATTGGCGATGAGAACGCCGATCTTTGGTTTCGTGATGGTTGGGTGATCAGGGGGCAGCAGGCCGGTGTTCATAGAATGATTCCAGATTGGCAGGTCGAGCTGATCTAACTGTTTCGAGAGGCGCCTTCAATCAGTGCGCGGCTTTGTCACCGGCAGGCAATTCGGCTGTGTTCAAAGCATCGGCCAGCCGATTGGCGGCCGAACCGGGGCGCAGCGGTTTTTGCTGATTGGCCGAAGGGGCCCAACCGGTAAGGAAAACGATCTCGAAGGTAGCGGGAATTCGGCCATCGGGCAGGCCAAAACGGGAGTGATAGATTTCGACCAGGCGCTTGAGCGTGTCGCGGCGCAAAGTGTTGCGGTGGCGGTCGGTCATTACATTGGTTTCCGCCATCGCGCGAAGGTCGTGCATCAACGCAAGCGGGCTATTGTAAGTGACCGTTAGTTTGACCGAATCGGCAACCGGCAAAGCCAGACCCGCGCGTTGGATCAAGCCGCCCAGATCGCGGATTTCCCCCATCGGTGCAACCCGTGGTGACAGACCGCCGGTGGTTTCGATTTCTGCTTCGGCAAAAGCGGCGCGCAATTCGTGCAGGGTTTGACCGGCGAACAGGGTCGCAATCATCAAGCCATCGGGTCGCAAAGCGCGGCGGGCTTGCACCAATTGGCCGACGGGATCGTTCGACCAATGCAGGTTCATTCCATGGATGATCAGATCGGCAGATTCAGGCGCGAGTTTTAGTGTCTCACCCGCCGCAACCAACTTCGCTTGCAAGGTTTCCGCCCAAAATTCTGGCCAATCGGCAATAACTATTCGATCCGTAAAGACTTTATTCACCTCCTGCAGTCTTTCCTGCAGTTGGCTGGCAATCTCGCGCAGCAAGAAATCGGCAGGCGGCAATTTGGCGGCACGCGCCAAGCGTTGGGCGCGTTGGTTGAGGTCAAACAAGATCGGCGGCGAATTCATGGCACGAAGACATAGGTTTGGACGGATGAAAGGAAAAGCGGAATGATTGGCAATGTGCTGCGCAACGTGGTTGACGCGATTTATCCGCCCAGTTGCATGGCCTGCAAAGCCGAAACGACAACTGCGTCGGGCCTATGCGCAGAATGCTGGGCGGAAACCGGGTTCATCGCGGGTTTGACTTGCCGCGCCTGTGGCTTGCCCTTGCCCGGCGATGCGGCGGACGATGCCTATTGTGATACCTGCCTGCAATCGCCGCCAGCGTTCCTTAATGGTCGCGCCGCGATGCTCTATCAAGGTGGCGGGCGGCGGTTGGCCTTGGCTTTGAAACACGGCGACCGGCAAGACATGGCGCGACCCTTGGCCCAATGGATGGCCAAGGCGGGCAAAGATTTGCTGGAACATTGCGATTTGATTGCTCCCGTGCCGCTGCATTGGCGGCGGCTGTTTTTCCGCCGCTACAACCAATCTGCCGAACTGGCACGGCATGTGGGCCGCATTGCTGATCGGCCATTCATTCCCGATTTGTTGATCCGCCAACGCGCTACGCCCAGCCAAGATGGTTTGGACCGCGCTGCGCGATTCGCCAATCAGGCGGAGGCGTTTCGTTTGAACCCGCATCAGGTGGCAAAGATGGAAGGCAAGCGGATCATCTTGATCGATGATGTGATGACAACGGGCGCTACATTGTCGGCCTGTGCCGAAACTTGCCTTGCGGCGGGGGCGCAACAGGTTGATGTTTTGGTGCTGGCCCGCGTTGCCAAGGACAGTTGAACGCCTATATTTGGCGGGTGGTCAAAGCAGGTCGTTATGCCAAACGTCGAAATTTATAGCCGTCCGGGTTGTTCTTATTGCGAAGTGGTCAAACGGCTGTTCGGACGCAAGAATGTGGCGTTTGTCGAGCTGAACGTCTGGTCGGACCCCAGCGTTCAAGCGGAAATGCAGCTTCGCACCCTAGGGGCGCGGTCGGTGCCGCAGATTATCATTAGCGGTGTGGCTATCGGCGGGGCGGATGATTTGTTCGCTCTGGAGCGATCCGGCGACCTTGACGATTTACTGGCGGCTTAAAGGATGCGCGTCGGTCTGGTTCAATTGAACAGCAGCGACGACCCGGTGGCAAATTTGGCGCAAACGGAAAGACTGGTGCGTGAGGCAGTTTCGGGTGGAGCCCAGTTTGTTCTGACCCCGGAAATGACCAATATCTTATGTTTTGACCGTAGTTGGTCAACGCTGACGGTGCATGCGCAGGACGTTGACCCAACACTGGCGCGGCTGCGCGAAGTGGCAATGGAATGCAAAATCTGGCTGCTGATCGGGTCACTGGCGATAAAGGTTGGTGAAGAAAACGGTCGCTTTGCCAACCGGTCGTTTCTCATTGGGCCAGATGGCGCGATTGTTGCGCAATACGACAAAATCCACATGTTCGATGTCGATTTGGGCGGGGGCGAAAGTTACCGCGAATCTTCAGGCTATCGTCCGGGCGAACGAACGGTGCTGGCGGATACGCCTATTGGCCGCATCGGTATGAGCGTGTGTTACGATATACGCTTCCCCCATCTCTACCGCGCTTTGGCGCAAGCAGGGGCGCAGATTATCACGGTTCCGGCAGCATTCACCGTGCCCACCGGCAAGGCGCATTGGCACATTTTGCTTCGGGCGAGGGCGATTGAAACCGGGTGTTTCGTATTGGCACCGGCACAATGTGGCAGCAATGCCGCGACACACGGCAGACCGCGCCAGACCTTTGGCCATTCGCTGGTTGTCTCACCTTGGGGTGAGGTTTTAGCCGACGGCGGCGATGGGCCGGGGATCACGTTTGCCGAAATAGACCTTGACGCGGTGGCAGTCGCGCGCGGAAAGATTCCTGCATTGGCCCATGATCGGGCTTTGGGG
>JANMOK010000398.1:0-14763 GCA_031369165.1 Paracoccaceae bacterium | reverse complement strand
CGGCATGCTGGTGAACACATTGATGAAGAAAGCAAGCTTGGTATCTTTGCCACCCTCCTTGGGGGTGATGATTTCGCGGGCACCGGCGATGCCATCAAAATTCAGCGCTTCGAGTTGGCCATGAAACATCGGCAGCGGGTCGTCTTGATCAAAAATCTTGAAGCGCGGCGAAGATGCCAGTTTTCGTCCAGCAGCGACGCGTGGAATGCGCGCCGGTCCGACCAATACCGTAACTTCGGGCAACGCGTCGTGCCACTCCACCAGATTGAGACTGTGTCCCGCCCCCGGAGCAATCAGATAGCGGATTGGCGTGCCGGTCTCGCGCTCGATCCGGCGGACTTCGGGCAGGGCGGATGCGTCAACCGCGTTAGCGATCAATAGCACTGGCTGGTTATTGGCGGTCGCGTCGTTGAGCCGGAAAATCAGGCACCTATTGTTGATTTCGGGCTGATGTTTTGAGCCGGCAGGATGATGGCGGGTCGCGATAATCCAGAAATCTGGCGCAACTGCCACAGCCTTGCCGAAAGATTCATGCGCAATGTCAATTGAATTAGACGTCGATTGGGACATTTACCCTCCCCTCGAATGCTGAATCACGGCGCACGCCAGCACAAAAAAGCGGCTTTATGCCTGAGCAAAGCTTTCAAGCATGTTTAGGCGCCTGGATCGGCAAAGTCGAGCAAATCCGTCGGCGGCAATTGCGTGGAAGAGTCTGTAGACCGGGCGCGAATGTTTGCAATTACGCGGCGGTGAACAGCCCTTCCGCCTTCGCGTCTGCATAGGTCAAGTCGAGGCATTTCAATGCTTTGGCGACCAGTTCGTCGCATTCGGATTTGGTTATGACCAAAGGTGGCGAGATGATCATCTTATCATAGACATGCCGCATGATCAGGCCGTTGGCAAAGCAGTGTTCGCGGCATCTGTAGCCAATCGTCCCTGCCGGGGCCGCGAATTTGGCACGGCTGGCTTTGTGCGGGGTCATCTCTATCGCGCCCATCAGGCCAATCATGCGAGCTTGGCCGACAAGGGGATGATCTTCGAGTGTTTTCCATTTGGCCAGCATGTATGGTGCCGTCTCGTTGCAGGCATTCTCGACGATTTTTTCCTCGTCGAGGAGGCGCAGGTTTTCCAGCGCGATGGCGGCGGCGACCGGGTGGCCGGAATAGGTATAGCCGTGTTCAAAATCGCCAGGAACGCTGGAAAGGTCTTGCATCAGACGCTCGGAAATCATCGAGCCGCCGATTGGGGCGTAACCGGAGGACAGGCCTTTGGCGATGGTCATGATGTCAGGCTGGAAACCCATGCTTTGGCAGCCAAACCAATTGCCGGTGCGACCAAACGCGGTGATGACTTCGTCGGCGATCAGCAGGATGTTGCGTTCGCGGCAGATGCGTTGGATTTCGGGCCAGTAGGTCGAGGGTGGTATGATGACTCCGCCTGCGCCTTGAACTGGTTCGCCAATGAAGGCACCGACGTTGTCTTCACCGAGGCGGTCGATTTCGGCTTCCAGTTCGCGGGCGCGCAGCAAGCCGAAGTCTTCGGGCGACATGTCGCCGCCTTCGGCCCACCAATGCGGCTGGCCGATGTGGCTGATGCCGGGGATCGGCAGGTCGCCTTGGGCGTGCATATACGACATGCCGCCAAGGCTGGCACCGCCCATTGTTGAGCCGTGATAGCCGCTTTTGCGACCGATGATGTGGTGCTTTGTCGGCTTGCCCATCGAGGACCAGTAGTAGCGCACGAAGCGTATGTTGGTGTCGTTGGCCTCGGAGCCCGATCCGGCGAAGAACACGCGGTTCAAGTCGCCGGGCATCAGTTCTGCCAGCTTTGCAGCAAGGCCAATGGCGGGCGGGTGGCTGGTTTGGAAAAACGTATTATAGAACGGCAGTTGCATGATTTGCGCATGCGCCACGTCGGCGATTTCGCGGCGGCCGTAGCCGATATTGACGCACCAGAGCCCCGCCATGCCGTCAAGCAGGCGGTTGCCTTCGCTGTCGGTGATATAGACGCCTTCGGCTTTCACAATGATGCGCGCCCCCTTTTTGTTGAGCGCCGCTGTATCGGTGAAGGGGTGGATATGGTGCGCGGCGTCCAGCGCCTGCAATTCGGCCGTCGGCAGGTGGTTCAGTATTTTTGTCATTGTAACTCCGTTGGAGCCTGCCAGCCCCCCGCGTGCGGGGAGGGATCTGCCCGGATGCAGGGTGGCCTGCGCCCGATGGCGCGGCTTGACCCGTGATGATGGTACCGACACCCCGGCTTGAACGGGGGACCCCCAGATCCACAATCTGGTGCTCTAACCAACTGAGCTATGTCGGCACTTGAGGCCAGCGGATACACGGGGGGGCAGGCGAAATCAAGGGGTGGGGGCTTGCTTTGGCGGCTTTGCGGGGGTAGCCGGATCAAGTGGTTGTTGGAGGCGGAAATGGGGATAAACAAGGAAAGCGAGATTGCGGCGAACTTGCAAATCGGGCCGACCGATCAGGGTATGGTGCGGGTTTTTGTCGAGACCGACAAGATGGACCTTCCGTTGGATTTTGAACCGGAAGAGGCCGAGGAAATTGCCGAGGAACTGCGGGCGGCGGCGGTTCGGGCGCGGGCGATGCGGGACAAGAGGCGTTAGGCTTGGCTGGGTAATCGACGTGCTGTGATTTGTCGGGAAAGGCAAGAATTTTGGGTTTGGTTTGTTGTTTGTTAACCAATAGCGGCGACATTATCAGTATAATCCACTTAAGGAAAAATCTTCTCGAAGATTTTTAAGACTGAAAAGTTTTCGAGAAAACTTTTCCTTAAGTAGTTGAATTATCTAACTAAAGTATAGGTCTTAGGGTGTGCTGTGCGCGTGTGCATTCCAAGGCAATTCGCAGCGCCTGTTGTAATTACTCTACTTTATTCGCTGTCCGATTGCCGCGCCGCCAGAACTTGCGCCGGTCCCGGATCGGTGAAAATGCGCAGCCTGTCGGCGGCGTTGCGGGCAAATTTCTGAATGAGTTTCTTGCGTGTTGCACCGGCAATCTTGGTTTCCTGCCCGAACCTTTGGATTTCGCCGTCATAGGGATCGGCGAAGATAATGCCTGTATGCTCCGGCAGCAGGTCCAAAGGAAAATCGGCGTTAACGGCCCAGAAGAAGCGGTCGCAAAAGGGCAAATAGCCTGACCATTTCGCATCGGCCAGGTAATCGGCACGGCTTGATTTGCATTCGACGATCCAGATTTCGCCCCTCGGGCCCAGCGCGATAACGTCTACCCGCAGGCCGCGCGTTGGCACAAATTCGACCATCGGCACAAAATTATGCGAGCGCAAATGGCGACAGACGCCCCGGGCAAGAAGTTGACCGGCCTGAAAGGGATTTTCCATGCGACCTTATGGACGCACGGCGAAAATCCGGTCAAGGGGCGGTGCACTGATTTGGCCGAAGTCTTGCAGCAAACCAAGATGCTTGAGGCGCGAGAGATACCGCTGTGCATGCGCTGCGGGGCTGAACATGGTTTGCATGAGATTCTGGCCAATCGCTGCTCGCTGCATCGCATCTTCAGGATTGGCAACGACGTGGCGCATGGCCTGGACCAGAGCAGCACCGTCAATTTCGGCCCAACTTGCGCCAACCGTTGCAAAAACAGCTTGATTTTGCGGTACCGAAACCAGGTCATTGGCAATCGGATATCCAGTTTCTGGCGATAGATAGTCGGCAGTACCGGAGTAGTCGGTGGCAATGACGGGTCGGCCGAGCTTGAGCGCGTAGGCGGGGATATAGCCGAATCCCTCGGCGCGATGCGACGAAACCACGCAATCGCTGGCGGCAATCAGGCCCAGCAGTCGCGGCAAGGTCCAATATTCCTCAATCAGGATGATGCGCGAGTCGCGGCTGGAAATAGCGCGCAGGCTTTGCAGCTGGTGGTGGGGATCCCCCCAATGATTCTTGGCTAATGGCGTGGTTTTAATGACGATTCGGTGGCGATTGCTTGCTTTGGGAAAGGCGCGCTGGAAAGCGCGGGCGGCGGCGATTGGATTTTTGCGTTCGACCGAAGAATTGGCATCAAAAACAACGACGAATAGCGAATCTGCAGGTGAACACCCGAAATCGCGCCGATCTGTTGGCGACGGCGAGGGCAGGTCGACTGCCTTGCCGATCATGTGCACCGGGCTGGTTGCGACCGAAGAATATACGGATTGCAGAAATCTGCTTGGCACCCAGATTTCATCCAGCATGTCACAAGCCAACAGATGGGCGTTGGGCAGGCGGTCAAGTTCCCAAAGTAGAAAGCCGATGTGAAAGATGTCGGGCTTTTTGGAATACCGCGGCTGCAATAGCAGTTGGGGAATTCGCTCGGCATTCAAATGATGTATGACAGTTGGAGCGGTGATGAAATGCGCGGCGTCGCCGATCCAAGCCGTGACATTGTTGAGGTCGCTGAACTGGATCGGATCGTCGCCGACATGCACCAGTCTGGCTGGAATTCCCGCTTGGGCAAAAGTTGCCGCACTCATCCAAAAGTTTTGGCCAATGCCGGTGGCTGAATTGGCCAAACCGGTCAACTCAATGGCGGCGGGGGGGTCGATTTGGCAAGTTGGGAAACATTCGGGATATCCTTGTCGGATCTTGGCCAGCAGCGTGTGGTCGGACCACGGCGCGAGAAGCGACTGCACGCTTTGCGCACGCAGGCGGAAAACCAGCGCCAGCATGAGTTCCAGCAGCGTCAAATTGGATTGCTGCTTGCCGATGGGCGCGTCAAGCTTGGCACTGCGACTTTGGCCGCGGGCGAAGTCTAGCAACAGGCTGGCAAGTTGCGCTGACTTTGCAGCGCCCGGAAATGAAAGTTCTGGATTGGGAACAGCGATTGTTTCTGGAATCGACCAGCGTTGGGACAGCCATTTACGAAATGCAGCTTGGTTTTTTGGGCTTTTCAAAGCGAAACGCGCCGCGAGTTTCAGTGTTGCTTGGGCATGTTGGTGGATTCGCGCCAAATCTCCGCCATCCGATGCGGCGGCGTAAGCGATTTTGGCAGCAGGGGAAACAAACTGTTTTTGGTGAAAACAGGCCCGCACTTCTGCGGCAAAACCGGGCAGCACGACGGCCTCGAGCAGATTGTCCATGTCTGATTTCAGTGCTTCATCTGCTATTGGTCCCATGCTTTTGCGCAGCAAGGTTGGGGTCAATTGCAAAGTATTGCCCGGCACGCCGAGCGCATGGGGGACCAAAAAATCCAGCACGGTTTCGGGACTCGCTTCGGTCCCGGCGTGGCCGGAAATGGAACTTGCGGCGCGGTCGATCGGAGTGGCACGCAGGCGTCTGTTGCCGGTCAACCAAAACAAGATGCGCATAAGGCAGGTGTTTTTGCGCCCCGATAGAATCGTCAGTTGCGAGCTGTGTCGGTACAGCCGCAAGAGCAATCGCAGAGTATTGACGGGGTGAGTCAGTGCCCAGTTCAGCGAGCTGGAATAGAGATAGACATGTTCGCTAGCTGCCAGTCGTGCTGGCGCCAAACTGCGCAGGCCGTGCGCCGATTTGAGCGACAGATGGTATTGCGCGACCGAATGATTATGGGTGGAATAGGTCGAAACTTCGCAGCCTTGGGCGATATAGCCCTGGCACAATCGGCTGGCATGGCGGGCTTGGGCTGCGTTATTGGGCGGGAAGGGTGCCATGATGGTGATTTTTCGGGGCCCTGCGGTACCGTTTCCGGTCAAGGAGTCCGCGACGTGCGCATCGAAATTGGCCGTGACTTTCATGGCCCGCAAGAAACGCTGATTTGGTTAACGGCGACTTAATTGCGATGCGAAAGGTCAGAGAATGTCGGCGAGCCAGCGCGAAATTGGGGCCGCGCGCCGGAAGATTTCAGCGCATTCGTCAAGAAACCTTTGGCTGCCGATGGATTTTGGCAGGGGCTGGCGGACCGTGGCGTTGAGAGCTTCGAGCAAAAGGTAACGGGCGCGCGGATGACCGGAGTCAAAACCGCGCGGAACGCTTTTTCGGGTTGGGGCGCAAAGTTCAAGGCTCCCAAGCGATTTCTCAAGGATTTGCAATGTCTTGCCAGACAGTTCTGCAATGACTGCGGCGCGGTATTTGGCCAATTGCGTTGGCGAAAAACCATGCATCCCGCCGCCAGCGATGAATTCTGTGGGCATAAGGCGCAGGAAGAAACCGGGGTTTTCCCAGCCTCTTTTCTCGCCTTCCCAGAACCATAGGTCGAGCGTTGTCTTGTAGGGCCGCTTGTCCTTGGAGAAACGCACGTCGCGGTTGATGCGGAAGATTGAGCCGTTAACTCTAGGTTCAAAGTTCACGTTTGGCGCAAAAGCCTGGATTTTTGGCCCGATCTCGGCAACGAAATCTTTTGCTGGTTCAACCCAGAAATGGTCATAGTCAGAGCGGTGATCGTCAAACCATTGTTTGCTGTTGTTCGCGGTCAATCCCTCGAGAAAGCCAAAGGTTTCCGGTGGGAAGCCGTTAAAGGACATTGGACGCTCCTGAAGGGGTCGATCCTAGGCCAAAGCTGGCAGTTTGGCGAGGGGTTCCCAGTAATGCTGGTGCCAGCCGCTGGAGATTGACGCGACTTCTTCATTTGGAACGCCTGAATGGGTGAACGTCAATTTCGTTCCTTTGCCCAATTTGGCGAGGCGACAGGTGACGATTGACCAATGGCCTTTGGGCCAGCCGTTGGCGCGCCAGGCCTGGACGATAAGCTTGTCTTTAATCAATTCGATGTTGATGCCGCTAATATAGCCGGAATAAGCAGTGAATTTACCGCCGACTTTGTTGGACATTGTGGCCGGTTCGCCACTAAAGTCGGTATGGCCCTTGGTTGTCATCAAGGCGGTATAGATGGCGGCGGGACTGGCTTTGAAGGTGACTTCCTGATGGATGGTTTCGGACATGGCGTGCTCCAATATTTAACTGAATGGTTTAGTGTTAACAGGTTCCTGTAGCGCGTCAAGCGCGGCCTCGGTGCCGAGAAACTTGACTTGCCATGAGTATTTGGGGAACCCTGAAACGAATATTGGCGATTGGGCAAGCGATGGGCGAAATTACCGAGGGAGTGAACTGGCTGGCGGTTGGGGTGGGGACGATGGTTTCGTTCTTGCTGGCTTGGTTTTTGCTTGGGCCGATGCGGATCGGCGCGGTCTTGGCGCTGCAAGTGGTGGCGACGTTTCTGTTGGCGTGGATCATCGGCATATGCGAAACGCGGCAGGGGTTTTTTGAAGCGGTGTTGGTCGTGGTGGCGATAACGGTTTTTCTGGCGGGCGATGGCGTGCGGACAGGCAAATCCAGCGCAGGGATTGTCAGAGACGGCGGTTTGGTGTTGACGATGGGCGTTGTAATGGTTTTGGCGCAGGTTATATTTTGAGGTCTTTCAAAACGCAGGTTTTGTGCCTATATTGGCGTTGGCGGGTTCTGTTCTTCCCGTGAGGTTCTAGCATCCCTTTGGCCGTAAATCTTCGTACGGGAGCTGGCTCTGCGACTGGTCCTGGCCTATCGCACCTGGCACCCACCTGATACTTCAGGTCACGAGGGTCAAATGTTCCCACGGTTGTTATGGGCCCGCCGCTTTTCCTTTCCCTTCGCTCGTGTGTGAAATACCACGGCATGATGGATATTTTTGAGCAGAAGAAATTGGTGAGGGCGCAGGCATATGATCGCCGCGCGGTTTTGCACGCGCAGGGCGGAGGCGCGGCGGAAAAGGCGGCGGGTTTCGTGTTGGAATTCGTATCGGGCGAGGTGGTTTCGGCTTACTTGCCGATCCGCAGCGAGATTGATCCAAGGCCCGCGATGCTGGCATTGCACGATAGCGGGCATCAGATTTGCGTGCCCGTGATCCAAGATGCCGGGATGCCGCTGCGGTTCCGAGAGTGGACGCCAGGGTGTGTTTTGGAGGCAGGCCCGTTTGGGGCGTCAGTGCCGGCCGAGGGGGAATGGCTGGAGCCTGACGTCCTGTTGGTGCCGCTATTGGCGTTTGACGGCAAGCTGTTTCGGCTGGGTTACGGCGGTGGGTATTATGATCGGACTTTGGTTGCGTTAACGGCCGTGCGTTCGGTCGTTGCCGCTGGCTTTGCTTATGCAGGCCAGCGGGTGAACGAGGTACCGATCAACGAGTTTGACCAACGACTGGATGCCGTGATAACCGAAGACGGCGTTTTCGACAGTTGAAGCGCCGTTGCTTTGCAGATACAGCCATCGCCCATGAAAATCCTGTTCCTTGGTGATGTGATGGGCCGTTCCGGGCGCAAGGCGGTGAATGCGGCTTTGCCGGATTTGCGGCTGCGGCTGGGTTTGGATTTTATCGTCGTCAATGGCGAGAATGCCAGTTCGGGGCTTGGCTTGTCGGCAGTTCATGCTGCCGAATTGTTGGAGTCGGGGGCCGATTGCATCACGCTCGGCGATCATGCGTTTGACCAGAAGGATATGCTGGGATTCATTGAAAAAGAGCCCCGCGTGTTGCGGCCATTGAATCTGGCCAAGGCGGCCCCGGGCCAGGGCGCGCGGATGTTTGACGCCAAGGGTGGCCGCAAGGTTTTTGTAGCGCAAGCTTTGGGGCAGGTGTTCATGAAGCAGCCCTATGCCGATCCGTTTTCGGCGCTGGATGCTGCGTTGAAAGAGGCACCTTTGGGCGGGCGAGCCGCTGCGGTTTTGGTTGATTTCCACGCCGAAGCCACGTCGGAAAAGATGGCGATGGGGCATTATCTGGATGGGCGCGCGTCGCTGGTGGTGGGCACCCATACCCATGTGCCGACGGCAGATGCGCGAATATTGACCGGCGGGACGGCGTGTCAGAGCGATGCGGGGATGTGCGGGGATTACAACTCGGTGATCGGGATGAACCGGGAGGAGCCGATGCGGCGGTTCATAACTGGCATGGCCAAGGATCGCTTCACCCCTGCCGAGGGGGCGGCGACGCTGTGTGGCGTGCTGGTCGAGACCGATGACAAGACCGGAAAGGCCCTGCAGGTGACAGCGTTCCGGCAGGGCGGGATTCTGGTACAGGTTGGCTGGGAATGACCTCGCGGTTGCGGCTGGTTGGCACACTGGTCGGCCTTGGCATGGCCTGGGGGCTGACGCAGCCTTTGACCAAGATCACCGTGGCAACTGGCTTTGCGCCGTTCGGGTTGATCTTCTGGCAATTGGTGGTTGTCAGTATTTTCATGGCGGCGATCCAGATGGTGTTGCGCAAGCCGTTTGGCTTGGCTTGGAGGCATATCGACCTTTACGTCGCCATTGCCGTTTTGGGCACGGTGTTTCCCAATTACATCTCGTACCGCTCGGCATATTTTCTGCCCGCCGGCGTGATGTCGATCATCATCGCGATTGTGCCGATGTTTGCGGTGCCGGTGGCGATTGGTTTTGGCATTGAAGAGCCGAACCTGCTGCGAATGGTCGGGATCTTGGCCGGTGCATTGGCGATTATCCTGCTGATCGGACCCGACGCGGGCCTGCCGCCGGGGATAGGTCCGATGATCGTGCTGATCGCGCTACTGGCACCGATGTCTTATGCGTTCGAGGGCAATTTCCTGGCCTGGCGCGGCACCGGCGGACTGGACCCGGTGCAGGTGCTGCTGGGGTCGTCGCTGGCCGGGGTGGTGCTGGTGATGCCGATGGTCTGGCTTACTGGAAGCTGGGTTGATGCATTCAAGCCTTGGGATGTGCAGCTTTACGCGCTGCTGGCCAGTTCGCTGCTGCACGGGATTGCCTATTCGGGCTATGTCTGGATGGTCGGCAAGGCGGGATCGGTGTTTGCGGCGCAGGTGTCCTATCTGGTGACGGCGGCGGGGGTGTGCTGGTCGATGCTGATCCTGGGCGAAAGCTATTCCGGCTGGATCTGGGCGGCGTTCGCGCTGATGCTGCTGGGCATAACACTGGTCAGGCCGAGGCCGCCGCTGGTGGCGCAGGCCGAGGCTCTGCGTTGATCCGGGTCGATTTGCTTGACGTGCGGGGAAAGGGCTGGCACAGTGACGGCACTGACGAAGCAAACTAGTGGGAGTAGTAACGATGTCTGGCAAACCGACCTTCGACAGCCCCCCGCGCGGTATCCTTCAGCTTTTGCTGCAAAACGACGGCTTTGATTTCTTTCCGGAGGATAAGGCGATTCCGCCGAACCCTATCATCCCGCCGAACCCGATCCTGCCGGCGACCATGGCGTCGTTTGTGCTCGATGCCGTGTTCGATGTCAGCGCCGCAGCCGCGGCTCTGCCTGCGGACGACTGGATTTTCTGAGCGGTCTTGATCCGGCAGCGGTCGCCGCAACGGCGTGCGGCCGCAGCAGACGGATCGAGCCGCCCCTTGATCCGGGCAGTCAGGCTTTGCTATAGCACCGCCAAACCATGATTGGTGACAGCGGAGGCAGTTTTGGCGGGCCATTCTAAATGGGCGAATATCCAGCACCGCAAGGGGCGGCAGGATGCGGCACGCTCCAAGCTGTTCTCCAAGCTGTCGAAAGAGATCACGGTTGCCGCCAAGATGGGCGATCCGGACCCCGACAAGAACCCAAGGCTGCGGCTGGCAGTGAAGGAAGCGCGGGTGAATTCGGTGTCGCGCGAGGTGATCGAGCGCGCCATCAAAAAATCCGAAGGCGGCGAGGGCGCGAATTACGAGGAAGTCCGTTACGAGGGTTACGGCCCGGCCGGGATTGCCGTTATCGTCGAGGCGCTGACGGACAACCGTAATCGCACCGCATCGAATGTGCGGGCGACATTTGCCAAACATGGGGGCAATCTGGCCGAGACTGGGGCCGTTTCCTTCATGTTTGATCGGGTGGGTGAAGTGATGTATCCCGCCAGCACCGGAAGCGCTGACGATCTGCTGGAGGCCGCTATCATGGCGGGCGCGGACGATGTCGAAAGCGACGACGAAGGGCATTGGGTCTATTGCCAGGTCGCCGCTCTGAACGAGGTTTCGACCGCGTTGGAGGCCGATCTGGGCGAAGCGGAGACTGCCAAGCTGATTTGGAAACCAGCGAATACCACCACGCTGGATTTGGAAGACGCGCAAAAGCTGATGAAACTGATCGAGGTGCTGGAAGATGACGATGACGTGCAGCACGTGACGGCAAACGCTGAACTGACCGATGAAGTCATGGCGCAGATGTAAAAGAGGCAACGAGGCTGACCCTGTTGACCTTGGGCTGCGCTGTGCTTGAATTCAAGATTCTTCCAATGTTAATGTACAAGTCAATTCCACAGACCAGATACCCGTCCGCACAATGATGACAGGAATGGGGACATTGAGGGTAGATTGAGCAGCGTCAAAGCTTTTGAATACCGGCAAGATGCACAGATTTTTGTGCCGCTTTCGCCTGCGGCGGCGATGGATGTTTTTACTTCGCCCAATTTTGGCGTTGCCCCATACGGCCGAGGGTATGCCGATTTGGCGGCGCGCACCGGCAGGAAATTTGCGGGCATCGAGTTTGCTCTGGAATATTTGCCAATTGCGCATGATGGTGAAAGGCACGCATTTTTGCGCGATTATGCGTCAAAATACCTGCAATCCAAAAATGCGATTTTGCGGGAATCGCGGCAAGCACGCACGCTTGAGCATGCACAGGTTTTTGACAGTCCGGGGTCGTATGATTTGGTCTTGGAATTGATTTCACCTTTGGTCGCGGACATCATATTCGATTTGACCAGCGTGCGGTTTGAAATTTCACCTTCGACGATAATGAGTCGGGCCTTGAGCCTGCGCAAGCGGCAAGCGCTGGACGCTGAAATTGCACGGATAAAGGCGCAAATCGAGATCTTGGTTCCCGGCGCCGACCGCGACGAAATTGGTATTCGTGTTGCTTTTGCAATATTGGGCAATGACGCGACAATGGGTATGCTGGCCAACAACCTGTTTGACGTTTTCAATGATCACCCCAGTGTTCCGCTGTGCGATATTGAGTGGCCGCAACAGCCAAATCTGACTGCGATTACAACGATTGATCGTGCCTCGAAATGCCCCTTCTACAATGGCGGAACCGATGTTCCAGCCGATGCAACTGTGCGCATGTGGATTGAACTGGCGATGGAGGCGGGTGACGCGATGGTTATGTTTGGGGCCGGGGCGCATGTTTGTTTGGGCAAAGGTTTTGCCTTGGCACTGTGGCGCGATCTGACGAAAGCATTGCAAAGCAAGTCAACTGCGGTCAAATCGATTGTTAAGGGCCCCCAGACCAATCGCATGTTTGAACTGCCGGATTCGATGGCAATAGAGGTGATATGATGAACGCAGGCAGGATAAGAGAAACGATTATGGACGCAATTCACAGCGTTTATAATACCGAAGGCCAACCCGAGCTGCTCGAAAAGGTCTCGTCCGGAGATTTTGCCTTTCTCGATTTGGGTGGCGACAGCATGGATGCGACCGACTTTTGTTTTCAGGTCGAAGAAGCTTTGGACATAGAAATTGAAATGTCGGATTTGATCGACTTTCCAACCTTTGAGTCCTTTGCCGCGATGCTTGACCAACGGCTGAGCGCTGCCGCTTGAGCGAGTTTGATCGGTTTTACGAGCGATTTCTGCAATGCAATCGCCAGATTGATTTTGTTACGTTGGCCAATGATGCCTGCAACCAAATGGCACCAAACGAATTGGCGCAGTTTTACCGGCTGATTGACCAATCAGATTCCAGCGAAAATCGTGCGAATTTTGCAAAAGTTGCACACGGCTGGATACGGTATCGCGGCAAAGGTCGATGGTGGAATGCGCGGCCACGGAAGTTTGCCAATGTAGCCGTTTGTGATGGGGTGCGGCTGTTTCAATCAGCCGGTGAAGTTCGGGAAAAGACGCTGTTGATTTTGGTCAGCGGTGGCAAGGGCCGCATAATGCTTCCCGTAGCTTCGTTTCTGGAATCGTTGCCCGAAGTTCCGATGGATGTCGTGTTCCTGAAAAACAGCCGCGACCGACACTTTCGCCTTGGTGTGGATGGGTTAGCGCGTTCGTTTGCTGAATTGGCAGTTCAATTGCCGCTGAAATTTGAAACGCGGGAATACCAGCAGCTGGTTGTCATGGGAATGAGCAGTGGCGGGCTGCCGGCGCTGGCTTTGGCCAATGCGATTTCGGCGGATTTGGGCATCGCAATTGAAGGAAGGTTTCCAAACGACCTGTTTCGGATCAGGCGGCATGGCCAGCAAAAGTTGAGTGCGTTTTTTCCAATTTGTGCTTGCATGCCGCAATCGGCGGGTCATTTGATCGCTGCTTTTGGAGCGGGATCTGAAATTGATGTCAGCGACGCGCATCTCGCACAGAAGTCGTTTGGGAACCTGGAGCTTTTGCCGGTGCCCGGTTCGAACGCCCATGGCTTGTTAGGTCCGATATTTTTCCAAGACAAATTGCCAGGCTTTCTTGGTTTAGTGCTGAATCTGCCTCCCCGACGCAGTCCGAGCAATTCGATTTGGGCGGCCCTGAAAGCGGCCTTCCAAAAGACCTAGCGACGCAAGCCCACACGGACGACAAGTTTCAAGCCCGACCAGATTTCGTCGACGGCGCAGACCTTGATATCGACCAGGCCAAGCGGGAAGGCAAGGTTGCGGATGGTGTCTTCGGTGATGTCGGTGGGAACTTTGGAGGCTTTCTTTGGCCACGATGCCCAGATGGCGCCGTTTTGGGTGATGCTGTGGCGGGCAGATTCCAGCGCAGACGCCAAATCGGTGCGGCTGGGGGTGAAAATGTGGACGAGGTCGAATGGGGGTGTTGGCGCTTCAGTGAAGGCAATGCCGGCGGCCGCGATGTCGGCGCGGACGTTGGCGGGCATGTTGATGAAGGAAACGCGAAAGCCGTCTTTCAGGCCGAGTTTGCGCGCCAGAGGCGTTCCGGAATAGCCAGTGGTCATGCGCGTTCTCCTGTAGCAGATCTATGGCGAAACTAGCCAAGCCGGGGTGGTGCGGCAACCGATGGCGGCACTGGAAACAAGTCTTCTTTCCCGACGGTGATTTCTTTAGGCTGGCTGCAAGACGGCGCGACTTGGCGAGAGGGACCATGAAAGACATTTTGGAGCAACTGGAAGCCCGTCGGGCAAACGCCCGGCTGGGCGGCGGCACCGAACGGATTGCGGCGCAGCACGCAAAGGGCAAGCTGACGGCGCGGGAGCGGCTGGATGGGTTGCTGGACGAGGGCTCGTTTGAGGAGTTCGACATGTTTGTCGCGCATCGGGCTGTCGACTTCGGTATGGATGCGCAGAAATTTCCCGGCGATGGGGTAGTGACGGGCTGGGGCACGATAAACGGGCGGATCGTCTATGTGTTTTCGCAGGATTTCACCGTTCTGGGCGGGTCGCTGTCGGAAACGCATGCGCAGAAGATCTGCAAGATCATGGATATGGCGATGAAGGTCGGTGCTCCGGTGATTGGGATCAACGATTCCGGCGGGGCGCGAATTCAGGAGGGTGTCGCCTCGCTGGCGGGATATGCCGAGGTGTTTCAAAGGAATATTCTGGCATCGGGCGTGGTGCCGCAGATTTCACTGGTCATGGGGCCATGTGCTGGTGGCGCAGTCTACAGCCCGGCGATGACGGATTTTATTTTCATGGTCCGGGACAGTTCCTACATGTTTGTCACCGGCCCGGATGTGGTGAAAACGGTGACGAATGAAGTGGTAACAGCCGAGGATTTGGGCGGCGCGCGGACGCATGTGACCAAATCCTCGGTCGCCGACGGGGCGTTTGGGGATGACATGGAAGCCTTGCGCGAGGTGCGGCGGCTGTTTGATTTTCTGCCTCTGAACAACCGCGAAAAGCCGCCGGCTCGGCCTTTTTTCGATGACCCGGGCCGGGTAGAAATGAGTTTGGATACGCTGACCCCTGAC
>JANMOK010000359.1:0-23846 GCA_031369165.1 Paracoccaceae bacterium | reverse complement strand
GAAGTAACCACCGAAGACGCCAAAGAATTTCTGACCGAACCAAAGGTTGGCGATTTGATTATTGACGAATTGCCGCAACAAGATTTTGGCCGCATCGCCGCCCAGTCGGCCAAGCAAGTCATCATGCAAAAGGTGCGTGAGGCCGAACGCGAGCGGCAATATCTGGAATTCAAAGATCGCATTGGCGAGATCATCAACGGTGTGGTCAAGCGTGTCGAATACGGCAACGTTATTGTCGATGTCGGCCGGGGCGAGGCAATTTTGCGCCGCGACCAACTCATCAACCGCGAAACCTACCGCAACGGCGACAGAATCCGGTCTTATGTGCGCGATGTACGGTCCGAAGTGCGTGGTCCGCAGATTTTCCTGTCGCGCACCGCGCCGGAATTCATGGCCGAACTTTTCAAGATGGAAGTGCCGGAAATCTATGATGGCGTGATCGAGATCAAAGCGGTGGCGCGGGATCCGGGCAGTCGTGCCAAGATCGGCGTCATTTCCTATGACAATTCTATCGACCCGGTCGGCGCCTGCGTCGGCATGCGCGGGTCGCGCGTTCAGGCAGTAGTTAACGAACTGCAGGGTGAAAAAATCGACATCATCCCGTGGAATGCCGATGCCGCGACTTTCTTGGTCAACGCTTTGCAGCCTGCCGAAGTGTCCAAGGTTGTCCTCGACGAAGACAATGATCGAATCGAGGTTGTGGTCCCCGACGATCAGCTTTCCTTGGCGATCGGTCGGCGCGGCCAAAACGTTCGTTTGGCCAGCCAGCTTACGGGTTTTGACATCGACATCATGACTGAAAGCCAGGAATCCGAACGTCGCCAAACCGAGTTCGCCCAGCGCACGGCGCTATTCATGGAAACTCTGGATGCCGACGAATTGCTGGCGCAATTGCTGGTGTCCGAAGGCTTTACCTCGCTGGAAGAGGTCGCCTATGTCGATCTGGACGAACTTCTGTCAATCGAAGGTTTCGATCAATCGACGGCCGAAGAACTGCAAGCCCGCGCCCGCGATTCGCTTGAGGCGATCAACCAAAAAGCTTTGGCTCGCGCCAAGGAATTGGGTGTCGACGAAAGCCTGCTGGGATTTGAGGGCTTGACCCCGCAAATGCTGGAGGTTCTGGCGGCCGACGGGGTGACCTCATTGGAAGAATTCGCCCGCTGCGCCGACTGGGAGCTCGCCGGTGGCTATACAACCAATGCCGAGGGCAAACGGGTAAAAGATACCGGACTGCTGGAAAAATTCGATATGAGCTTGGAAGAGGCTCAAACACTGGTGATGACGGCCAGGGTGCAACTTGGCTGGGTTGACCCATCCGAGCTGGAGGCGCCCGCCGAAGATGCCGTACCCGAGGAGGCAGAGGTCTGATGCCAGGCCTCTGAACCAACCCTGACACGCGGCGGTCAAACAACGACCCGTGAATTGCCAGAACGCCGGTGCATCGTCACCG
Organism: Paracoccaceae bacterium; assembly: GCA_031369165.1. GTDB lineage: Bacteria > Pseudomonadota > Alphaproteobacteria > Rhodobacterales > Rhodobacteraceae > JANMOK01. The sequence goes on along the minus strand of JANMOK010000359.1, from coordinate 22,396 downwards.
GCGAGAGCGAAGCCAAGTCCGGGCTGATCCGGTTCGTGCTTGGGCCGGACAATTCGATTGTGCCCGACTTGGCCGAGAAACTGCCGGGTCGCGGTATTTGGGTTTCCGCCAGTGGCGAAGCAGTTAAAACCGCACTCAAAAAGCGGTTGTTTTCCCGCGCGGCAAAGCAAGATGCAAAAGTTCGCGAGGATTTGGCGGAATTCCTGAATACTGCCCTGACCGCCAGACTAATCGAACTTATCTCGCTGGCGCGTAAGGCTGGCGTGGCGATATGTGGGCTTGAAAAAGTCAAAGCGAGTCTTGAAGACGGCTCCGCCAGACTGCTGATACAGGCCAATGACGGTTCGATGCGCGAAAAATCGCGCCTCAGACCACCTGAAGGGCCTGAATCCCATATAGAATGCCTGAATTCGGTCGAATTGGGTTTGGCATTCGGTCGGGATAGTGTGATACATGCCGCGCTGAAAGCGGGCGGCATTACGGATCGTGTAGCTTATGAGGCAACTCGGTTAACCGGGTTGCGGACGCATTGAGTTGGTCGCAAGTAGACGAGGACGAGGCGCAGGCGAAATTGGTTGCTTGCCGCTGAAAGGGTAAGAATGAACGACAATACAAGCGGAAACGACGGCAAAGGCAAACCATTGGGCTTGCGCGGCGGTTCTCCATCTTCGACCAGCCATGTCCGTCAAAGTTTCTCGCATGGGCGGACCAAATCGGTTCTGGTTGAAACCAAGCGCAAACGCGTTGTCGTTCCCAAACCCGGCTCCTCTGCCGTTGGCACCCCCGCAGGTCCAGGGCGGCCCCTTCCCGCTGGCGTTTCCGAAGCCGAGATGAATCGCCGTCTGCGCGCCGTTCAGGGTGCCCGCGCCGAAGAGGCGGATCGTGCCGCCCAGTTGCGTGCCGACGATGCCCGCCATGCCGCCGAAATTGACCGCTTGCGCAAAGAAAAAGAAACCAAGGAACGCGAAGAAAAAGCCTCCGAGATTCGCCGTCAGCGCGAAGAGGCCGAAGTTGAAGCTCGCAAGAAAGCGGCGGAGGATTCAACCAAGGAAGCGGTGCCGCGCAAGGCCAAAACAAAAGACGCAGCCGTCGTCATCGACCCTGCAGCGGCACAGGCCGAAGAATCTCGCGCAGCAAAAGGCGACCGACTTACAACCTTGCCCAAAAAGGTTGACCGCCAGCCGACGGAAGAAGAGCGTCGGCAAAACCGCGCTCGGGCTGATGAAGACCGTCGCCGCTCGGGCAAACTGACTATCAACCAGGCATTGGGCGACGAAGGTGGTCGCCAGCGGTCTATGGCAGCGATGAAACGCCGTCAGGAACGCGACAAGCGGCGGATGATGGGCCAAGGCCAGGAACGCGAGAAAATCGTTCGCGACGTGCAAATCCCCGATGCAATCACCGTGCAGGAACTTGCCAACCGCATGGCTGAAAGGGTTGCCGCTGTGGTCAAGGCCTTGATGACAAACGGCATCCTAGCCACGCAAAACCAGACAATCGACGCCGACACTGCCCAATTGATCGTCGAAGAATTCGGCCATCACGTCGTGCGCGTGTCAGATTCCGACGTCGAAGACGTGATCATTTCCGAAAAAGATGACGACGCAAATCTGTTGCCGCGCCCGCCCATCGTCACCATCATGGGCCACGTTGACCACGGCAAAACGTCGCTGCTGGATGCGATCCGCAAAACCAACGTTGTGTCCGGTGAAGCGGGTGGCATTACCCAACATATCGGTGCCTATCAGGTTACCACCGACAGCGGCGCGAAACTGACCTTCCTTGATACGCCCGGCCATGCTGCATTCACCTCGATGCGGGCTCGCGGGGCACAGGTGACCGACATCGTTATTCTGGTCGTCGCTGCTGACGATTCGGTCATGCCCCAAACGATTGAAGCGATCAACCATGCCAAAGCGGCGAAAGTGCCGATGATCGTGGCGATCAACAAGATCGACAAACACGGGGCCGATGCCAACAAAGTGCGCACCCAGTTGCTGCAGCACGAAGTCATCGTTGAAGCAATGTCGGGCGAAGTTCTGGACGTTGAGGTTTCTGCTGTCACCGGCGTTGGCCTTGATAAACTGCTGGAAAACATTGCGTTGCAAGCCGAAATTCTGGAACTTCGCGCCAATCCGAACCGCGCCGCTGATGGTGCGGTGATTGAAGCCAAGTTGGATGTCGGTCGCGGGCCGGTGGCCACGGTGCTGGTGCAAAACGGCACCCTGCGCCAAGGCGATATCTTTGTTGTTGGAGAGCAGTGGGGCAAGGTTCGCGCCCTCATCAACGACCAAGGTGAACGTATCACCGAAGCTGGTCCCTCGGTTCCGGTCGAAGTGTTGGGGTTGAACGGCACGCCTGAAGCAGGTGACGTTTTGAACGTGGTTCCCGACGAAGCGCGCGCCCGTGAGATCGCCAGCTATCGCGCCCAACTGACCAAAGACAAAAAGACCGCCGTCGGCACCGGCACTACGCTCGACCAATTGCTGGCGCAGGCCAAAGCCAATGCCAATGTCGCCGAACTGCCAATTCTGGTCAAATCCGACGTGCAGGGTTCTGCCGAAGCCATCGTTCAGGCGATGGAGAAACTCGGCAACGACGAAGTGCGCGTCCGCGTGCTGCATTCCGGCGTCGGCGCCATCACCGAAAGCGACGTGACCTTGGCCGAAGCCTCGCGCGCACCGATCATCGGTTTCAACGTCCGAGCAAACGCCTCGGCCCGCGAAAGCGCCCATCAAAAGGGCGTCGAAATCCGCTATTATTCAATCATCTACGATCTGGTTGACGATGTGAAAAAGGCCGCCTCCGGTCTGCTGTCCGCCGAAATCAAAGAAACCTTCATCGGTTACGCCGCTATCAAGGAAATCTTCAAGATCACCGGCGTCGGCAAAATCGCTGGCTGCCAGGTCACCGAAGGTGTGGCCCGCCGCAACGCCGGCGTGCGCCTGCTGCGCGATAATGTGGTCGTCCATTCCGGCAAATTGAAGACGCTGAAACGCTTCAAAGACGAGGTCAAAGAAGTCTTCGCCGGCCAGGAATGCGGCATGGCGTTTGAAAACTATGACGATATCCGCGAAGGCGATGTCATCGAAATTTTCACCACCGAAGAGATCGAGCGCAGCTTATAAGGCAAGCCGCATGAGTGTTGTCAGTCGGCGCAACCCTGCATTCGCTAGCAGCGCGGGCTGAGATGCGCATCCACCTTCACGTCGGGCTCGAGAAATGTGGGACGACAACGCTTCAGCATGCGCTGGCTCGTAACCGGCTGGCGCTTTCTCGGCAGGGCATTCTCTATCCTGTTTCGCCGGGCAAACGGAACCACGCCAAATTGGCTATGGTTTCGACGGACCCCGACAGACCAGACAATCTGCGCCTGGAGCGCGGTTTGGAAAACGCCAAAGATCAATCAACCACGCGGCAGGTCTTGATCGAAAGCCTGCACGCCGAGATCAACGCTGCGAAACCCAACGCACTGATCCTCAGTAACGAACACTGTTCGTCGCGCTTGCTGACCGTCTCAGAAATTGTCCGGCTGCGCGATTTGTGCCTGTTGTTTTCTGCGGACATTCTTGTCCACATCTACATCTGCGAACAGGCGAGCCTTTTGGCCAGTGTCTATTCAACCCAAGTCCGCGACGGCAGGGTGCGCTCTTTGGCCGATGACATGAAGGCCATCACCTCAAACTGGTGGGACGACAGCCTGCAAACCTTTGCCACACATGGCAGGCAAGGTCGCCAAATCGCCCCCGAAATCCAGGTTGCCCCGCCGTGGCTTGATTTCGACCGCCTGCTTGGACTTTGGGAACTCGTGTTTGGCCTAGCGAACATTCGTCTGCATCCCTTCGCTGCCAGCCATCTTGCCGATGGCGATTTGGTGGCAGATGCGTTCAAAGCGTTTGGCATCGACGGAGCCGGTTTCAGCACGATTGGACGGCAGAACATTTCTTTGGACTTGTCGCATTCCGACAAGTTGCGCTTGTGTAACGCGCGGCTGCTTGTCCGCGGCGCAAATGCGACGTTGCTTTCAACCAAGGCCAGGAACGCGATTGCCTTGGGGTTTGAAAAGACCCCCGACAAGACAGACCCCAGGGCCTTGTCTTTCATTAGGCGTCATTTTTGTGCTGGAAATCGCAAGGTACTGAAACGTTACCCAAATTTTCCGCGGGGTGTCTTGGCGACCGAAGAGTCCCCCGAAACCGCCGCGTTTCCGGAATTTGACCATACCGATTTTGACGCCGAACAGGCGACGGACGCTGCTCTGGCGGTACTTGGCGGCCAAGAAAAGACGCGCGCCTCGCAACGTTCGATCACGTGCGAACTGCCCATTGGCGGGTGGCCGGTTTCCAAACGGCGCGACAGCGCTCCATTGGCAAAGGGTGATGCTGGAATAGTTTTGGTCGCCACCATGCGCGACGAAGGGCCATTTTTGCTGGAATGGATCGCTCATCACATCGCAATTGGTGTCGATAATTTTCTGATTTTCACCAATGATTGCTCTGATGGTACTGACTTGATCCTCGATCGGCTTGAGCAACTGGGCATTGTTACCCATATTCGAAACAAGGTCGGCCTTGGCGGTATTCCGCATCAAGAGGCGCTCACCCTGGCCCGCAACCATCCTATGGTCCGAAAATCGTCCTGGATCGTCCACATTGACGCCGACGAATTCATCAATGTCCACATTGGTGACGGTACATTGCCCGAGCTTGTCGCCGAAATCGGTGACGCAAATTTCATCGCGATGACGTGGCGATTATTTGGCAACAATAACATCGACACATTCGAAGACCGGCCAATCACCGAGCAGTTTGTCCGTTGCGCGCCCGCTTTCCTGCCCAAGCCCCACACCGCTTGGGGTTTCAAAACCATGTATCGCAACATCGGCGTTTACCGGAAACTGGGCGTCCATCGGCCTAACAAGCTCAACGAAGAAATGCGCTCTGAAGTACGCTGGGTTAACGGCTCCGGCGAGCCTATGCCACCAATCATCACCGACGATGGCTGGCGCTCCGAACGCCACAGCATCGGCTACAAGCTGGTCAGCCTCAATCATTATGCATTGCGCTCGGCCGAAGCATTTTTGGTCAAACGCGCCCGCGGGCGGGCCAATCACGCCAGCCGAACCTTGGGCTTGAACTATTGGATCAGGATGGATTTCAATTCGGTGGAAGAACTTTCGATGTTGCGCCACTTGCCACGCATCAGGGCAGAAATCGAAGTTTTGAAACAGGATACCAAGGTCGCTGACCTGCATCAGCGCGCTGTTGATTGGTACAAACAGCGCATTGGTGAACTGAAATTGGTGCCGGAATTTGCTGAAATGCTAGAGGAGATTGGCAAACTGGAATTGACCGACGCACAACGCATCCGCCGCTCGCTTGAGATACTTAACCAGGGCGATGCGTGATGGCTCTGCGGGCGACGCTATTCTCGGCGATGAAAAACGAAGGTCCGTTCGTGTTGGAATGGGTCGCGTTTCACCGGTTGCTCGGCTTTGACAAGATCGTGGTGTTCACCAATGACTGCACTGATGGCACCGCCGAATTGCTGGATGCGCTTGCTGAAATCGGTTGGGTTGATCACTATGACAACACCTCAAATGACGGGTCTGCGCCGCAAAAACGCGCGGCAGCGCGGGCTTTCAGGCTGCCCGCGTTAAAGGATGCCGAGTGGCTGATCTGGCTGGATGCCGATGAATTTCTCAACATCCACGCCAAAGCCGGCACTCTGGCTGACCTCACGCAAGCGGTGGGTAAAGCAACAGGAATCTGTATCAACTGGCGGATATTTGGCAGCAATGGATTGCCAAGCTGGGATGGCGGCCTTGCGACCCAATCCTTCACTCGCGCCTCGCGCAAAGGCTTCAACCTCAACCGGCAAATGAAAACCCTGTTCCGCCCCGGCCCCGACATTACCGGCCTATACCTGCACAAGCCCGAGGTGTCGCCATCGTTTGTTGGCAACGGCGGTTACTTCGTCAGCGCCGCCAACCAGCGATTGCCTGTTGAATTCTACTATGCCCGGCGCAATCACGGCGACCCTTTGCACGAATTGCCCCCAGAATTCGTCAGTCACAAGCTGGCGCAGATTAACCACTACGCCGTGCGCAGCTTTGATTCATATGTCATCAAGCGCCATCGCGGCAACGGCTGGAAAAGCGACCTCGAAACAGCCCGTGAACAGCGCTATAGGTACCGCACATCCTTCTGGGAAAAACACGACCGCAACGAGGCCGAAGACCTTTCAATTGCCCGACATCACGTCGCCCTCCAAGAAATGATCGCCGGGGCGTTAGCGATAGAAAAAATGCGTGACGCACACCATGCATGCCTCACCAAGTTTCGCGCCGAAACGCTGCGGCTTGATGCGGAAATCAAAGTGCTTTGGCAGGATGTCGCCAGCGGTCGCGGCGAGGTTTAATCGCGCATCAGCAGTTTTGCATTTAGCCCGATCAAATGCGGAAAATGCTTGGCCAGAATGGTTTTGGCCTCGGCGTCGTCGATCACATCCTTGCCGATCATGCCGCGTGAATCGTTGTCGCCATGCACAGTGCGAACATATACGGGCTGACCACTGTCAATCACCACATGCGGGTGCCGTTCGCCGATTCGTTTGTGGGAAACGGCAAAGATATTTTTGCCAAGACCTGGCGCGGCGACCAGCGCCAGACCAAGATTTGTAAAAGGAACCATTCGGTTTTGAATGGCGATTTTGCCGTCATCAGCGTACATCGACAGGCCGCGCGGAAAGGTAACAAAAACATAGTGATGCTGCGCAAGCAACTGCCCGGTGTGAACCGCAACCCCGATCCGCAGATTTTCGACATAGGTCGTAGCCAGCGCATCATCGTCATCCAGCACCACTTCGATTATCGCCTCGGACGGCGGAAACTTGGCTTTGACCACCATTGCCATCTTTTTGGAAGCATGGCCAGGCCAGGCAAACTTGACCGTTGCCCGTGTATCGCCCAAGTGGTCCGTCACCAGCGCCAAAAGCCTTTGCCGAAACACCTCCGGCATTTTTGCGGCGGCAAGGACGATCAAGCGAAAATCACCGTCGGTCTGCCGCACCAAACTTGGCAGCGTAATGTTTTCGAACAGGGCAAATCGCCTGATCAATCGTTGCGGATCAAACAATTGCTCCGCCTGTCGGCTGGCGTCCGACCGCCAGCCGCTTTGCCCCAAATAGGAAAAGCGCGTTTGAACCACGACTTGCATGCTAGCTTTGCACCCGTTGCCGATCGAACGCAAAGCCCGTCTGCCAATTTGCTACCCAGCGTTGTTTTAAGTGCAGTTTTGTTTACTCCTGCTTTAGGCGATGCCATCCTTTTGACTAAATCTTCAAACAGCTTGACGATTGCAACGCTGAATCATTGTTTGCCCAGATTAATCTGGATAACGTTTCGCAAATTGTGGCGAACAGAGAGGGATCGTAATGAAAAATAATATGTGGGCTGCGTCTGTCTTCGCTTTGGCCGCTTTTTCGTCGCCCGGATTGGCGCAGGATCAGCTTGAACTCACCCTTGACGCCTATATCGCGATGATAAAGGCGCAGGGCGGGCAGTTTGACTATTCGGCGAAAAACGTCGGCTCGGACGGTTCGGTTGAATTCCGCGACCTTAAGCTTGCCGCTGGTGACGGATCTTTTGGCGTTGACGCGCAATGGCTGCGTGCCACACCCGACGGCGACTCTGTGACCGTGACCCTTGCCGATAGCGTGCTGATTACCATGACCCCCGCCGATGCCACCGAATCCAGCTCGGTCACCATGTCGTCGCAAAACTTTGCTTTCACCACCAATGCGCTGGTTCCAGACCCAACCTTGCTGGAGGTGGTCGATGTTGCGATCTCAGCCGACGAATTGAAAATTGCCGACTTGACGGGCACCAATCCATTCCTGAAAGACATCAATGTCGCCCAGACCGGGTTGGAGATGAGCTTCAACTATGACGGTCCGGCACAAACCGCCGGTGGTTCGTGGAAGGCCGACACAATCGCCGGCCTGTATGCTATTTCCATGGAGGGGATGGAAAGTTCGTCGGATTCTTCGCTGAATGACTTTGCGATGAATTTTTCCTTCGACATTGCCAACGAGGAGAGCTTTCCGCAGTTTCTGACCGGAGAAAAGGATTTTTCCGCCAAATTTGAAACATCCGGTTCGCAGGGAAAAGGATCCACCACCCAGGAAGGCATGTCCTTCGCCTACGAATCCACCGGCGGTGCGTCCAGCGCGCTGGTTGAAATCGTTGGTGGCATGATGACCTATTCGGTCAAAGGCGTTGATGCGACAATGTTGCTGACGCCCCAGGGCATGCCGATGCCGCCGGTCAATATCAGCATGAAAGAGATTGGCATGGATGTGGTCATGCCGTTCAATGCCGTGGCCGCACCCGCCCAAGCCATGGTTGCGCTGAAACTCGGTGAAGTAGCCGTGGGTGAGGAGCTTTGGTCGATGATCGATCCAGGCCAGACCATTGCCCGCGACCCGCTGAATATCGACATCAACATGACCTCGATGATCCAGGTTATCGGTGATTTGACCGCCGCCATGGCGGGCGCAGTTGCCTCGCCCACCGAAGTCGTCAACATCAATGATCTGACGATCAATTCCTTCCTCATCTCTGCTGCGGGCGCGTCGATAATTGCGGGCGGTGCGCTGACTTTTGACAATTCCGGACCAATCCCGATGCCTTTGGGAATTCTCAATGTCGAAATAAACGGCGCCCAAGGCTTGTCGCAGAAACTGGTCGAACTTGGATTGGTAGACGCGATGCAGTCCGGCATGGCGATGGGCATGATTATGTCATTCGCCAAGCCGGGTGCAGGTGCCGACCAGTTCACCTCTGAGATTGAATTCAAAGACGATGGTTCCATAACGGCGAACGGTCAGCCGCTGCCGATGTAGCCGCTGAATCTAAACTATCGCACGGCGGCGGCGCAAATAGACATACAGAGCACCGCCGCCGCCATGTTTGTCATGTGCGGGCGTAACTTGCAGGATCCGCGCTTTCAGCCCCGGCTGAGCCAGCCAATGGGGAACGGAATGGCGCAGGACGCCTTTGCGAACCGGCATCGCCGTTACATCCTCGTGGCGGATGCGCCCCTTGCCGGTTATGACCAAGACCAGACGCAAATCGCCAAGATGCGCCGATATGATGAAATCACCCAGCCGCGCATGCGCCGCTTCGGCAGTCATTCCGTGCAAATCAAGGTAAGCCTCGGGCCGCAGCCGCCCTTTGCGCAGGCGCTCGAAACTGCGCCGGTCCATCTGCAGGCTAGTCTTTTCCAGCAGGCTATCGGCCAGCAAGATCTGGACTTTGGGCGTGCTTGCCGTGTCGCCAATCGAAAATGGCTTGATCTTTGGCGGCGCGGCATTCGGCTTGGCCACAGGTGTCTTCGGCATTTCCGGCCGGAACGTATCCAAATGCAAAGCCTTGGTCGTTTTGGCCACCTTTTGCCAAAGCTCGCGGTCTTCCGCCGTGATGGTCTTCCCGCGGCGCGCCATCGTTAGGCCACCGGCCTTGGCCGAAAGGCAATCAACCTGCCCGCTTGATTGATACGGCCGGCCAGCGCACCCGCGGCGGGTCCGCAGCCCAAAAAAAGATCGGCCCGATTGATGCCTTTGATGGCACCACCGGTATCTTGGGCGATGAACATGGCGTTCACTGTCAAATCCGCGCTGGCCGTTTCAACCCAAACCGGCAGACCCAGCGCAATGAATGCCGGGTCAACGGCAATGGAATGTCGCGCTGTCAGCGGCACGCCCAAAGTGCCAATCGGTCCATCCTGGTCCCGCAGCGCCGGCATGGTTTTGAAAAAGACATACGACTGGTTGTGTTGCATCAAGTCCCGTCCGGCGGCCGGGCTGGCAATGACATATTCCCGAATTGCCAACGCAGAAATGTCAGCACTGGTCACCATCCCAAGGCGCACCAATTCAGCCCCGACAGACCGGTAGGGCTGGCCGTTCTGTCCGGCATAGCCGATGCGCAAAACTTGGCCGTCCGGCAGGATAAGGCGGCCACAGCCCTGCACTTGCATCAGAAAGCCGTCAATGGGATGCTCGATCCAGGCGATTTCCAGGCCCCGGCCCGACAAAGCACCCCGATCAATTTCTGTGCGTGTCAGATTCCTTAGCTCTTCGCTCGGGCGGCGAAAAAGCGGATGGCGAAAGCGCGCATCCTGTTGAAAAGAAGCGGCGATTTCCGGTTCGTAATAGGCGGTGAACTGGGTATTTTCCGAAACCAGAACCGGCTGGAAGCGGCTTTGGAACCAGATTATTGGGTCAGCACCGTCCGGGGGCAACCCCAGAGCGCACGGTCCCGCTGACCAGGCGTAAGCCGCAATCGCCTTGGCAAAATCCGCGCCCGGCCAATCTTCCAAGGCCGCATACTTTAGCGAAGCGAATTGCGGCGACGCAAAAATCACGCGGCTCACGCCCCGGTCGCGACCAAAACCCAGTTCGGATCATTCGACCCCATGACACGGCTGAAGGTCCAAACGTCTTTCTGGCGTTTGATCGCCTTGGTATCACCTTCGATAACCTTGCCCGCCGCGTCGCGCACGACCGATGTCAATTCGCCAACGAAACGCACGGTGATGTCGGCCTCACGCGATTGTCTGTCCATTTCCGCGGCAGTCACCTTAACTTCGCGGATGCCCACAAAGCTGGCCTCGACGGTCCAGTTGTTTTCGCGGCGGGTCTCAATGATGGCTGCAAAACTGTCATAGACTTCGGGCGACAGGTATTTCTGCAGCGTTACCAGATCGCCGTGTTCAAATGCCATGACCAGCATTTCATAAGCCTGCCTTGCCCCTTGCGCAAAGGCGGCGACACTGAAATTCGGCTCAATGGCCTTCATCGCTGCCAAAGCTTGGCCAGACGGGCTTTTCTCATCAATAAAGTCAGCGATATCGTGGTCGATCGCGCCGCCTTCGATCACTTCCAAGTTGCGCCCGTCAGGACGCGATGCGATTGCTTTTGGGTCAATTTGCGGCTTTTTCTCAAATCCGTCTCTGGTGCCCAGGACGCTGCGCAGGCGCAGGATAAGGAACAGCGCAATCCCTGCCAAAATAATCAGCTGAATCATCGATGAGCCCATCGGACCGTCCTCCACCCTGCGGCACCAATAGATTTTCCACCGCGTTCAACCTATGTAAGTATTCACATACCCTAAGTCCATTGTCCGGCGAAAAGGATGTTTCAAGGAACCTGCCATGCCGCTTTTGGTGTTGTTGCTCGCTGTCGTGTTGTCTGAAATAGCCGCGTTCGCTGTGACGGCCAGCCTGATCGGGCTGCTGGCGACGCTTGGCTGGGTCGTTGGCGCAATTATTGCAGGCGTGCTGCTGATGCGGTTCTTGGGCAAAAATGTCGCCAGTACGCTGCAATCGGCATTGGCCAGCGGCCGAAGTCCGGGCCGGGACGTAGCGGAAAACGCCTTGCTGGCATTGGCGGCGGTCCTGTTCATTGTGCCCGGGATTCTGAGCGATCTTGTCGCGCTGGTTTTACTGCCACGGCCAATTCGTCGCTTGATCGTGGCCCGCGTCGCTGCCGCCACTGCCACTGTTGTCGTTCGGTCAGAAAGCGGCCGAATCGATATAATTGACGCCGAATTTGAGGTGGTAGAGCCGGAGCCGCTCACAAAGCACCAAACCGGCCGATTGGAATGATTGAAGCTTGGCCAGAGCGGTGCTAAACCCCGGCGCGACCCAATTTCCAAGGAATGTCTCAATGGCCGACGAAACCAAGCCCGCCCAGCCAATGCTGCCAAAAGTGCGGGTGATCAACCAATATATCCGCGACCTTTCCTTTGAAAACTTGTCCGCGCAAAAGAATACGGTCCAGGACGCCAAACCGGAAATTACCGTTCAGGTCGGCATCGATGCGCAAAAAAAGACTGGTGACAATTACGAAGTGATCCAGAAGGTCAAGATCGAAGCCAAGGCGGGTGGCGAAGCTGTTTTCATCCTTGAGATGGATTTTGCCGGGTTGTTTGAAGTCAGCAACGTTCCAAACGAGCAATTGCACCCGTTCTTGCTGGTCGAATGCCCGCGCCTGGTGTTTCCGTATCTGCGACGCATCGTCGGCGATGTTACCCGCGACGGCGGCTATCCGCCCCTGAACCTCGACAATATCGACTATCTCAACCTCTATCGGCAGGAACTGGCGCGCCGGCAGGCGATGCAAGAGGCAAAAACGGCGACAATTTCGTAACTGAAACGTTTCAGAATCGCACCAAAACCGTCGCCTCCGGCTAGGAAACCTGCTTCCAAAGCGCGTTCGGGCCAAGGCTTTCGACGAAAACATCATGCGCGGCAACCTCTGCCGCGCTCAATCGCGGCGGCAGCGGCGTTTTTCTGGCCAATGCCGCACTCGCAACAACCGTCAATCCGACGTCTTTCCCATTGCTCCCGGCCCCCAGCATCAGACCCGGCTGACGCCCGCCGATCAATTCCAGATAAACCTCGGCCAGAATTTCGCTGTCCAGCAAGGCCCCGTGTTTTTCCCGCGCTGAATTATCCACGCCAAAGCGGCGACACAGCGCGTCCAGCGAATTCATCGCGCCGGGAAATTTTCGCCGCGCGATTTCCAGTGTGTCAATCGCCTGATCGGGCGGCAATTTTTGCTGGCCGGCCCAAACAAGTTCGGCGTTCAAGAATTTCATGTCAAAGCTGGCGTTGTGAATCACCAGCTTGGCATCCTGGACAAATTCCAGAAACTCTTCGGCAATCGCCGCAAACAGTACCTTGTCGGCCAAAAATGCCTCGCTCAACCCATGTACGGCAAAAGCACTGGCGGGCATGTCGCGTTCGGGGTTGAGGTAGTGATGAAACGTGCGCCCGGTTGGCAGATGATTGAACAATTCAATCGCGCCGATCTCGACAATGCGATCCCCCGCTTCCGGGTCGAACCCCGTGGTCTCGGTATCAAGCACAATTTCACGCACGCGTTTTTCCTTGGTGAATATCTCGGATAACAGCTTGCACCTGCGCCCGCGCATCTTCAATGCCGCGCGAGGTGTCGATGATGAAATCTGCCCGCGCCCGCTTTTCTGCATCGGGCATCTGACGTGCCAGTATCAGCGCAAAGGTTTTGCCATCCATGCCCGGCCGCGCCAAAACCCTTTGCCGCTGCATAGCCGGCGGGCAGGTGACAACAGCAACGCCGTCAAGCCATTTCTCGGCCCCGGTTTCAAATAACAGCGGAATGTCGAAAACCGCCAAAGATCCGCCAGATCGTTCACTTTCACTAATGAAATCAATGCGTTTCTGTTCAACAAGCGGGTGGATGACAGCTTCAATCCGGGCCAGCAGTTTGTCATCCGATGCCAGCGCCGTTTTGAGTTTGCTTCGGTCAACGGCACCTTCATGAACTGAACTTGGCACCAGTTCACTGATGGCAACCACACCTTTTCCGCCTTTTGCATACAGCCGTTCAACCACAGCATCGGCATCCCAAACTGGAACACCCGCCTCGGTGAACAATCCGGACGTCGTGGTCTTGCCCATGCCAATCGACCCGGTCAAGCCCAGCAGATAGCGTCTTTGGCTCACTGCCCCAGAACCGCGCGGCGCAGGTCATCGTCAACTTCGGGCCGGATGCCAAACCACACCTCAAAGGCAGGCACGGCCTGGTGCAGCAGCATGCCAAGCCCGTCAACAGCGCGCAATCCGCGCGCCCGTGCGGCGGCCAGCAAGGGTGTCTCCAGCGGCGCATAAACGATGTCGATAACAACGGCGCTGTCGGGTGCCGCGTTCAGCGACAGCTTCAGTTCTGGCTGCCCGACCATGCCCAGCGAGGTTGTGTTGACAATCGTCGCCGCACCCTCGGTGGCATCCGATGCCCGATTCCAGTCAATGGGGTGCACGCGGGCACCGAAATGTTCCTTCAAAGCTTCCGATCTGGCCCGGGTGCGGTTGGCCAGGCGAATTTCGGGGGCACCTTCGGTAAGAAGCGCCGAAATAACCGCCCGCGCCGCGCCGCCCGCCCCCAGCACCAATGCCGGACCCAAAGTCACGTCCCATTCCGGGCAGATCTGTTTGACGTTCTGGATGAAGCCGTAACCGTCGGTATTATCGGCACGAATCGAGCCGTCGGGGCGAAACGTCAGGGTATTTGCCGCGCCAATCAGCGCCGCCCGGTCGGTGACCGTATCAGCCAAGGAAACCGCCGAAACCTTGTGGGGCACCGTTACATTGACACCGCGAAAGCCCAGCAGATGCATCGAGCGCAGGCCGCGCTCAAAGTCCGGCTGCGACAGGCCGATGGGGATGTAATAGCCGTTGATATTATGGCGCTTTAACCAATGACCGTGCAGCATGGGTGATTTGGTATGACCAACCGGAAACCCGATTATGCCGGCAAGGGGCGGGTGAATCTCGCTCATGCGGGCAACAACCCGCGTGTCCGTAAAAATGCAAGTATCTCCAGCAGCGGCATGCCAAGCACGGTGAACCAATCGCCTTCTACCTTGTCGAACAATTGCGCACCTTCGCCTTCAATATGATAACAGCCGACCGATGACAGAACGGCGTCGCCGCAGCGTTCGATATAGCCTTGCAAAAACCCGTCGGTAAAGCCCCGCATATGCATTCTTGCGCGGCCAACATGGCGCCAAACCGGCGCATTGCCCTCAAATATCACCGCCGCGCTGAAAAGCTCGTGCGTCTTGCCGCGCAGAAACCTAAGCGTGTCGGCGGCTTCGGCCAGCGTGGCGGCCTTGCTGATGATCGCGCCCTCACAGCTCAAGACCTGATCGACCCCCACCACCACCGCTTGTGGTTCGCGCCCAGCACCGCGCTTGGCCTTCATCTCCGCCAAAGCGTCGGCAATATCGCGCGGCGAAGCCCCTTCCGCCAGCAACGCAGCGGTGATCGAATCCTCGTCAATTTGCGCTGGCCTGACGGTAAACGTCACCCCGCAGGCCCGCAGCATATCCGCCCTTGTTTTTGAAGCCGATGCCAGAACGAGCAAATTCCATCTCCGTTCGGGGGTTGCTGTGGAGCGATCTGTGGATTGAATCGCAATACGTTTGGTCTTCTTGTTAGTCAATTTGTTGTAGACGATTTTCAAGGCCAAACTTCGACAACATCCCCATTTCCATTCCGGCCAGCCCGGCGTGCGCGGTTTTGTGGACAACTCAGTTTGACAATATTCACCAGAATAATCCACACGATCCGCCCGATTTCGCCGGTTTCTAATGCTGTTATCTTTCTGATTTATATACATATTTCCAGTTTTATCACCACTAATTTTACAATCTGGCAAATGTGGGCGGAACTGGCATTCATCGCCGCCTTGCTGTGGGTCGTTTTTGCAAAGCGGTAATCCCCATGATTCACCCCACCTACTAAATACTACAATTCATTAAATATCTTTTCTGATTTAGATGGTCTGCTTGGAACGGGTTGGGAACAACACATGGAACAGTTTTTGACTTGGGCCTATCCTTGGATAAAGTCCGCGCATGTAATCGCCGCCATTTCGTGGATGGCAGGCTTGCTCTATCTGCCCCGACTTTTTGTCTATCATGTCGAAAAGGGAAAACCGGGGAGCGAGACTTCCGAAACATTCAAGATCATGGAACGGCGGCTTTTCAAACTGATCATGGTACCGGCGATGGTGGCGACCTGGCTTATGGGACTGGTTCTGGTTTTAACGCCAGGCGTCGTGGATGTGGTTGCAGACACATGGTTTCAGGTCAAGTTGGCGGCGATTTTGGCTTTGACCCTCTGTCATGTCTGGCTGGGGAAGCGGCGGAAGGAATTTTATTATGATACCAATACACGGCCGGCGGGAACCTACCGATTGGTCAACGAAATTCCGACATTATTGCTGATCGTCATTATTGTCATGGTCATTGCAAAACCATTTGCCTGAACAATTGCCGCGATTGACAATTGCAGTTGAAACACGTATCTGAGCTCGCAACCTAGGGTGTTCTGCCCTGTTTCGGTTTTTCCGACCCCAAACTCCAATCTCGAGAACAAGACCCAATGGATAATTTACTGGACGTTGAGCAACTGTCATTGGCACAGCTCAAGATACGAACCCCCGCCGAATTGCTGAGCATGGCGGAAGAGCTGGAAATCGAAAATGCTTCGACCATGCGGAAAGGCGACATGATGTTCGCCATTCTGAAAGAAATGGCCGAGGAAGGCGTCGAAATTTCCGGTGACGGTGTGCTTGAGGTGTTGCAGGACGGGTTCGGTTTTTTGCGCTCCACCACAGCAAACTATCTGTCGGGCCCAGATGACATTTACGTCAGCCCCAACCAGATCCGAAAATATTCGCTGCGCACCGGTGATACGCTGGAAGGCGTGATCAAGGCACCGAAAGAGGGCGAAAAATACTTCGGCCTGGTCACGGTGGCGCGGATCAACTACGAGGACCCCGAAAAAGCCCGCCACAAGGTCAATTTCGACAACCTGACCCCGCTTTACCCCGATGAGCGGCTGAAAATGGAAATCGACGATCCGACGATAAAGGACAAATCGGCACGGGTGATTGATCTGGTCGCCCCAATTGGCAAAGGCCAACGCGGCCTGATCGTCGCACCGCCAAGAACCGGCAAGACGGTTTTGTTGCAAAACATCGCCCATTCGATTGCGACGAACCATCCCGAATGTTTCCTGATCGTGCTTTTGGTTGACGAGCGTCCAGAAGAAGTCACCGACATGCAAAGATCAGTAAAGGGCGAAGTTGTATCCTCTACATTTGATGAACCGGCGACCCGCCACGTCGCAGTTGCAGAAATGGTGATCGAAAAAGCCAAACGTTTGGTGGAACACAAACGCGATGTCGTAATACTTCTCGACTCTATTACGCGCCTAGGCCGCGCCTTTAACACGGTTGTTCCTTCTTCGGGTAAGGTATTGACTGGCGGTGTTGATGCCAATGCCTTGCAACGACCGAAACGCTTCTTTGGTGCGGCACGCAATATCGAAGAAGGCGGCTCGCTAACCATCATCGCCACGGCGCTAATCGATACCGGCAGCCGGATGGACGAGGTGATTTTTGAGGAGTTCAAAGGTACCGGTAACTCGGAAATCGTATTGGATCGCAAAGTCGCCGACAAACGCGTTTTCCCTTCGATGGACATTCTCAAATCGGGCACCCGCAAGGAAGAATTGCTGGTGGAAAAGGGCGATTTGACCAAGACATTCGTCCTGCGCCGCATCCTCAACCCAATGGGCACCACCGATGCGATAGAATTCTTGTTGGGCAAATTGAAGCAAACCAAGTCGAACGCCGAATTCTTTGAATCGATGAACGCCTGACCTGAATCTATGGACTACGCCGATACCATTTTCGCCGTCGCCACAGCCCGTGGCAAGGCTGGGGTGGGGGTGGTTCGGGTTTCGGGGGCGTTGGCGCATGAGGCGGCGCTGGCGCTTGCGGGCGACGTTCCTGACGCGCGACGTGCCGTGCTGCGCAAGCTTCGCAACCCCAAATCAGGCGACATCATCGACGAAGCTTTGCTTTTGGTCTTTGACCACGGCAAAAGTTTTACAGGCGAGCAGGCGGCGGAATTTCACACGCATGGTTCAATCGCGGTTTTGACCGCAATTCTGGGCATTTTGGCTGAAATGAAGGGCTTTCGCTTGGCAGAACCCGGCGAGTTTTCGCGGCGGGCGCTGGAAAATGGCCGGATGGATTTGGCGCAGATTGAAGGCTTGGGCGACCTGATTTCGGCGGAAACCGAGGCGCAAAGACGTGCTGCTTTGCAGGTGATGCAGGGCAATTTGTCGGAGCGAATAGCTATTTGGCGTCAACAATTGCTGCGGATTTCGGCGCTACAAGCCGCGATGATCGACTTTGCCGACGAAGATGTGCCGGATTTGAACGCTGAAATTGCCGATTTGATTGCCAAGACAGTGCAATTGTTGCGCAATGAATTGGTCGGAAGCGCTGCAAGAGAGCGCTTGCAGGACGGTTTCGAGGTGGCGATTTTGGGTCGCCCCAACGTTGGTAAATCAACGTTGTTGAACGCTCTCGCCGGTCGAAAAGCGGCTTTGACTTCGGAAATCGCTGGAACCACGCGAGATGTTATCGAAGTTCGGATGGACTTGTCGGGCCTGCCAGTGACTTTATTGGATACGGCCGGTTTGCGGGAAACCGATGATATAGTCGAAACTTTGGGCATTGATTTGGCCATTCAAAGGGCGAGAAGCGCCGATTTGCGGATATTTCTGGTCGAATCGAACCAAGCGGATTTGCCGTTAGGCGTGGGGTTTATGAGGGACGACATTCGTGTTGTCGGAAAGGCCGATATCATTGGGCAACGCGATGCCGTTTCGGGGAAGACCGGCGCAGGCATAGATATTTTGCTGACTAAAATCACCGAAACGCTGTCACAACGGCTTGCAGGGTCTGGTGTGACAATCCGAGAGCGGCATCGCGTCGCAATTGGCAGTGCGGTTTCTGGTTTGGAACGGGCGCTGGAACGTGTAAAGACGGGAATCGGTAGCGAAGACTTGGCAGCGGAAGAGGTTTTAGCAGCTATGCGTTCGCTGGATGTGATCGTTGGCAAGGTGGATGTAGAGCAAATGCTGGGCGAGATTTTCTCCAGCTTTTGCATCGGAAAGTGAAAATGTTTCACGTGAAACAATTTGCCTTTGACGTGGTTGTTGTGGGTGGCGGGCACGCGGGTGTCGAGGCGGCTTTGGCCGCCGCGCGGCTCGGGGCCAAGACGGCTTTGCTGACCCATCGCTTTGACCGCTTGGGTGAAATGTCGTGCAATCCGGCGATTGGCGGGCTTGGCAAAGGCCATTTGGTAAGGGAAATTGACGCTTTTGATGGACTTATGGGTCGTGCGGCGGATGCGGCGGGCATTCAGTTTCGCCTGCTGAACCGCCGAAAAGGCGCGGCGGTGCAGGGGCCAAGATGCCAGGCGGATCGGGCTTTGTATCGGCAAGCGGTGCAAAATGAGTTTCGTTTAGCCGCGATGCCGCAAGTGATCGAGGGTGAAGTTGCCGATTTGATCGAGGCCAACGGCAAACTGGCTGGCGTAATTTTGGCCGATGGATCGGAAATATCCGCAAAGGCAGTGGTCCTGGCGACCGGTACTTTCCTGCGTGGCATCATCCATATCGGCGACAAATCGCATTCCGGCGGAAGGGTCAATGATTCAGCCTCGGTGGCTTTGGCGCAACGGATTGAGTCGCTAGGCCTGCCATTGGGTCGGCTGAAAACCGGGACACCACCCAGGCTGAATGGCAAAACGATTGACTGGACGCGGGTCGAAAACCAGCCGGGCGATGATGTTCCGGAGCTTTTTTCGTTTCTTGCCGACAGGCCAGTCGCGCGGCAGATTTCTTGCGGAATCACCCACACCAACGAAAAAACCCACGATCTTATCCGTGAGAACCTGAGCAAATCGGCGATGTATGGCGGCCACATTGCGGGAATAGGCCCACGATATTGTCCATCAATCGAAGATAAAGTCGTGCGTTTCGCCGAAAAAACCGAACATCAGGTGTTTTTGGAGCCCGAAGGCTTGAACGACGATACGGTTTACCCCAACGGCATTTCGACCTCGCTGCCGGCCGATGTGCAAGAGGCTTACGTGCGCACCATTGTTGGCTTGGAAAATGTCGAAATCCTTCGGCCAGGCTATGCGATCGAATACGACTATGTTGACCCCAAGGCGTTGAAATCGACGCTGGAGTTGAAAGCGGTTCCGGGTTTGTTTTTGGCGGGGCAGATCAATGGCACAACGGGGTATGAAGAAGCTGCGGCGCAAGGCTTGATGGCTGGGTTGAACGCGGCCCGGCTCGCTTTTGAAGCCGAACCGGTGATTTTGGATCGGGCGACAGCCTATATTGGCGTTATGATCGACGATTTGGTGACCAAAGGCGTGACCGAGCCGTATCGGATGTTCACCTCGCGCGCCGAATTTCGTCTTTCGCTTAGGGCCGACAATGCCGACCAAAGGCTGACGCCAATTGCAAGCGCATTGGGCTGTGTTTCGGAAATGCGAAATAGCGCGTTTGGACGGAAAATGGCGGCGCTGGAAAAAGGTCAGGTTTTGATCGAATCACTGACGATTTCGCCGATTGATGCCCATGCCCAAGGCTTAAATGTCAGCCAAGACGGTGTTCGCAGATCTGCGGCGGAATTGCTGGCGAATTCCGAGACCAGCGTTGAATTCTTGACGGCGATTTGGCCGGAATTGCTGGATTTGACCCCAGCAACGGCCAAACAGTTGGAAATCAACGCGCGTTATGCGCCGTATCTGGCACGGCAGTCCAGCGATATTGCCGCGATGCGGCGCGATGAGTCGCATTGGATTCCGGATGATTTTGATTACGCAAAAATCGTAGGGCTTTCGAGCGAACTGAAGCTGAAACTGGCCAAACACCGACCCGAAACCCTTGGCCAGGCAGCCCGACTAGAAGGCGTGACGCCGGCGTCGATCACGCTGTTGCTGGCGAATATCAAGAAAAACCGAACGAAACGGCTGGCATGAAGGCCATTCGCTCGCCGGAAGATTTTGCCAAAACGCAAAATGTTTCACGTGAAACAATTTCGCGGTTGGTCGTTTATGAGGCCACTTTACGCAAGTGGAATGCCCGGATAAATTTGGTCGCCAAATCGACCCTGCCGGATATATGGCATCGCCATTTCGCCGATTCGGCCCAGTTATTTCAGCTTGCCCGGCACAAAACCGGGCTATGGGCCGATTTGGGGTCTGGTGCGGGATTTCCGGGCTTGGTTTTGGCGATAATGGCGCGAGAACTGGCGCCAAACCTGCGAATCGCCTTGATTGAAAGCGATCAGCGCAAGTGCGCGTTTTTGCAAACCGTTGCCAGCGAGGTAGCGCCCGCTACAATAATTATTGCGCAACGGGCAGAATTGGCCGATCCGCTGGGTGCAGACCTGATTCTTGCCCGTGCTTTGGCGCCGCTTGTTGACCTGTTGCCTTTGGCGCAGCGACATCTGGCGAACAACGGCGAATGTCTGTTTCTGAAGGGCGCGACTGCCGAATCGGAATTGACCGCGCTTGGTAAAAACTGGGATAGTTCGGTTGAGATAATTCCAAGCTTTACCAACGAAACTGGGGTTGTCTTGCGAATCGGAGACATCCACCGTGCTTGAGACTTCGCCCCCAAACGGCCGCGACCCCTATATTATCTCGGTTGCGAACCAAAAGGGCGGCGTCGGCAAGACCACGACTGCCATCAATCTGGGCACGGCTTTGGCTGCCGTTGGCAAACGCGTGTTGTTGTTGGACCTTGATCCGCAAGGCAATGCCTCGACCGGATTAGGAATTTCGCAGCGCGACCGGCAAATCACCAGTTATGACCTGCTGTTGGGCGACGCGACGGTTGCCAAGGCGGCGCAGGCGACGGCGGTGCCGAATCTTTTTGTTGCCCCAGCGACGATTGATTTGAGCTCTGCCGACGTGGAATTGGTCACCGATAAGGCCAGGGTACTGCGATTGCGCCGGGTGTTACGGTCGGTTGAGACGCAGAACTGCGATTTCGACTATATATTGATCGATTGCCCGCCATCGCTCAACCTGTTGACGGTGAATGCGATGGTCGCCTCGGATTCGGTTCTGGTGCCATTACAATGCGAATTTTTCGCGCTGGAAGGTCTGTCGCAACTGATGCTGACCATCCGCGAAGTGCGGCAGACGTTGAACCCGAAACTGCGTATTCAAGGCGTGGTTTTGACCATGTACGACCCGCGCAACAACCTGACCACCCAGGTGGAAGACGATGTTCGGCAGAATCTGGGTGAACTGGTCTATGAAACGGTTATTCCGCGCAACGTGAGACTGAGCGAAGCGCCCTCGCATGCGGTTCCGGCGTTGATTTATGACCACAAAAGCGCCGGGTCGATTGCCTATCAAAAACTGGCAGCGGAATTGTTGAGGCGCATGCGCGATATGGCGGCGTGAAGGAGCGATGAGCGATGTCTGACAAGAAAGCCCTGGGGCGCGGACTTTCGGCGCTGTTATCGGACGTGGATTTGGGGCCGGAATATGATTCGTCGTCGGTCGCAAGATCGCGGGCACCAGAGTCTTCGTTGCCGATTGAGAAACTGCACGCCAACCCAAACCAGCCGCGGCGCAATTTTGAGGACTCGGCGCTGAATGAATTGGCGCAATCGATTCGGGAAAACGGCATCATTCAACCGCTGATTGTGCGGCCACATCCGGAAATTGCTGCGGAATATCAAATAGTTGCCGGTGAGCGGCGCTGGCGTGCGGCGCAGGTGGCGCAGGTGCATGTCGTGCCAGTTGTCGTGCGCGAATTGAGCGACGGCGAGATTTTGCAGGTCGCCATCATCGAGAATATTCAGCGCGCGGATTTGAATCCGGTTGAGGAAGCACGCGGCTATCGGGCGTTGATGGATAATTTCGGCCATACCCAGGAAAAACTTGCCG
>JANMOK010000339.1:0-9723 GCA_031369165.1 Paracoccaceae bacterium | reverse complement strand
GGCGAACGCGACCTGATCCTATCAAAATTCGCGGATTTGTGCTCATTTTTCACGATGGGGGAAGGGTTTACCTGGGAAACCCAGGACAAGACCCGTGACATTGAGATGGCGCAGGCGGCTTGGTCGAAGGCTAAAGAATTGATCCTTGATGAAACAAATCACATGGTGCTGCTGGATGAAATCAACATCGCCATCCGTTACGGCTATGTCGATGTCGCCGAGGTGGTCGCATTCCTGAAAGATGAAAAACCGCCGATGACCCATGTGGTGCTGACCGGGCGCAACGCCGCCGAGGAACTGATCGAAGCCGCCGATCTGGTGACCGAGATGGAGCTGATCAAACACCCGTTCCGTTCCGGTGTGAAAGCGCAGAAGGGCGTGGAGTTTTGAGAGTTTTGGGTATTTCGGGCGCACTACGCAAGGCCTCGACCAACCGCCTGTTGTTAGCCGAGGCGCGTCGAGCATTTGGCGACTGCGACTGGTCCGAGGGCAATATCCGTCTACCGGTGTTTGACGAGGACATCGAGACCGGGCCTGGGATCCCCAAGGCAGTGCAAACCTTGGCCGATGCGATTGCGAAAGCCGATGCGGTAGTGATTGCCAGCCCGGAATACAACAAGTCAGTGGCGGGTGGCCTGAAGAATGCGCTGGACTGGGTAAGCCGCACCAAGGGCAGTCCGTGGGAGGATAAGCCGGTGGCGATACTTTCGGCAAACGACGGCCGGGCGGGTGGTGACCGTGGCCAGTTCGCGCTGCGGCTGTGTCTGGTGCCGTTCCGGCCCAGGGTGCTGCCGGGGCCGGAAGTGATGGTGGCGGATTCGAGGAATGCTTTTGGTGCCGACGGGCGGTTGTTGGAGCCGCGTTATTTCAAGACGCTGACAGTGCTGATGGACAAGTTGCGGGCCGAGGTTGGGCGCTAGGGGTTCAAGGCAGCAAATGCGCCCACAGCGGCGCAATTCTGGCATGGCTTGCAACCCTGTCGAACAGTGTTTTCAAGTTTGGATGCCGCGCCAGCATTGCGGGCACATCTTCGGCCCAATTTATCAGCATGGCGGCATAGATATCGACCGCCGTCATGGTGTTGCCCAACAGAAATGGCCCTTCGCCAACGGCTTGGGACAAAATGGAATAATCCCGATCCGCCGAAATCAGCGCCTGAGCCTTTATCCCGGCTGCCGCGTTGCCATCGGTCGAGTAGCGATGGGGATAGGAACTCAACAGCGCGTCGACATAAGATGCCGCGGCAAGGAACAGCATCCAGCGCAAATAGGCCGGGCGCATCGACGATGACAGCGCAGGAGCCATTCTGGCGGCGGGAAACGCATCGGCCAGATAAATCATCATCGCCGCGCTTTCGGTCATCACGCTGCCGTCATCCAGCACCAGCACTGGCAGTTCGCCGCGCGGGTTGATCGCCTTGAGGCCGGACGGGTTGTAACCATCGGCGCCTTTAACCACGTATTCCACATCAAAGGCGGTGTCTGCGATGGCCAAAAGCGCTTCAACCGCATCCGAGCCTGTACCCTTGCGGGCATAGAGTTTGAGCATGATTTCCCTCGTAGGTGTGCGACATGGCTTAGCGCAGATATCCACGGCAGGCGATGGGAAGCTTGTGTCGGTCAAAGACATTCCCCCAGCATCCTTGAATTGCGTGAATCGAACTGGTTGGCGGTGATTGGCCAACGGCCAGTGGCACCTACGCTTTCAGGCGGTGGTATTCGGGGCTGAAGCTGGGGGGAAGATTGGCGATTTCCCCCAGGATCACTTGCGCCATTGCGTGACCGATTTCATGCGCAATGCCAAAGGCGGTTTTGAAGCCGCCGGTGGCAACAAACAGCGAATTCGTGCTGGAAATGCGACCAACCATCGGGTCACGTCCGCGCGCCTTGGGCCGAATGCCAGACCAGCGGGCCAAGATTTCGGCATCTGCAAGTTCGGGAAATTGGGTGATTGCTTCTTGATATAGACTGTCCAGTTTCGCGTCGGTTAACGTTGTGTCCCAAACGTCTTCACTGGTGGAACCGACGGCAATCGTGCCGTCATCATGGGGCACGATATACAAGTTTTCGGTTTGGATCAGCGCGCCATCATAAGCGGTGGTCGGGCGCAGCAGCATTGCTTGCCCTTTGACCCCGGTGCCGGAACCCGCGCCAACGAATGGCTCGAGCAATTGAAACGTTTCGAATCCGGCGGCAAGCACGATGGCTCGAGCAAGGCAGGTGCCGGTTGTGCAGGTGACCTGGCCCTCGCTTATGCCGGTCACCTCGACGCCTTCAAGGATTGCCCCGCCTTGATGACGACATGCTTGGGCCAGGGACTGACAGGCTTTGGCCGGGTGAATACGGGCGGTTAAAGTGTCGTGTACCGCGCCGTTTTCGACCCGCCAAGAAGCGTTTTCGCCCCAGTGCCGCTTGGCACCTTCGACACGCCGAACGGCGCGGGCCAGGTTCAATTCGCCGGTTAAAGGTTGGACGCGGCCGATGCGGCCATAGCCTGATTTTTGGCCCGAAATGTTATCAATGCGTGGCCAAAATGAAGCGGCGGAAAGCAGGGCATCCAATTGGAATTGTTTCTTTGCTGACCAGCCATCAGGCACGTAGGGGGCCATTGCGCCGACGATGCCGCCGCTGGCACCGGCACCGACACAGTTGCGTTCCAAAATCGTGACCGAGAGTCCGCGCTCAAGGCAGGCATGGGCGCAGCACAGGCCGAAAATGCCTGCGCCGATGACGATGACGTCTTGCTTGGTTGCCATTCTTGCCGGCCTCGCTCATGGATGTGCCAAGGGGTAAAGCATGGAACGTGAACCGTTGCAAAAGGCTGAGGTGATTTGGCGCGACGGTGGAGTGCCGGTTTCACGGCGCTTCGACGACCCATATTTCTCGCTGCAGGGCGGTTTGCCGGAAACAACCCACGTTTTCCTGCACGGAAACGGGTTTCCAGAACGATTTCGCGATGGATTTCAAATCGCCGAACTGGGGTTTGGCACCGGCCTGAATGTGCTGGCCGCATGGGATTTGTGGCGCAAGGCTGGAGTCACGGGCCGTTTGAGAGTCACAAGTTTCGAAATGTTTCCGATGTGCGCCGATGATCTGGCGATGTCTCTGGCGGCTTGGCCAGAGCTCAAACCTTTGGCCGAACACCTGATCAGGTTTTGCAGAAATGGCGATTTCGTGAATGAATTTGCGGACATTTCGCTCGAAGTCATTCTGGGTGACGCACGGGAAACGCTGCCAAAATGGCAGGGCAAAGCCGACGCTTGGTTCCTTGACGGTTTCAGCCCAGCGAAAAACCCCGAGATGTGGTCGCCCGAATTGATGCAGCAGGTCGCCGTGCATACAAACCACGGCGGCACTTTCGCCACCTATACTGCAGCCGGTCATGTGCGGCGCTCCCTTGCTTCGGCGGGATTTCTGGTGGAAAGAACGCCGGGCTTTGGCAGCAAGAAACATATGACACGCGGGACCAGACTTTGACGCAGAACGCCCGCCATGGCATTGCCTATATGATCGCCACATCGCTGATATTTTCGGCGCAAGACGGCATTTCGCGACATCTGGCGGAAACCTACAATGTCTTTGTCGTCAACATGCTGCGCTATTGGTTTTTTGCCATTTTTGTGCTGGTTTTAGCCAGTTCCCGCCAAGGCGGCATCGCCAGAGTGGCGCGCACCGATCAACTCTGGCTGCATGTTCTGCGTGGTCTGCTTCTGATTGTCGAAACCCTGATGGTCATCTGGGCGTTCACCAAAATTGGCCTTGCCGAAAGTCACGCAATTTTCGCTGCATATCCGTTGATTGCTGCCGCCTATTCAGTGCCAATCTTGGGCGAGAAGGTCGGCTGGCGGCGTTGGCTGGCGATTGGCTTTGGGTTTTTGGGGGTGCTGGTGATCTTGCAACCTGGCGTGCAAGTGTTCAGCCCAGTGTCCCTTGTGGCGCTTTTGGCCGCTGCGATGTTTGCCATGTACACGATCCTGACCCGCCTCGCCTCGCGCAGGGACTCGGCGCAAACAAACTTTTTCTACACCGGCGTGTCCGGCGCGATTTTCACCAGCATGATCGGCCTGTTTCATTGGCAAGTGTTCAGTGCGCCTGACTATGGTTGGATGCTGTGCCTGTGCATTACCGGGGCAACCGGGCATTTCCTGCTGATCCGCGCGGTGGAATTGGCCGATGCTTCAACCGTTCAACCCTTTGCCTACTTGCAATTGGTGTTTGCCTCGGCGATTGGAATTCTGGTGTTTGGCGAAACCATAGACCGTTTCACGGTCAGCGGTGCGACAATGATCGTTGGGGCAGGTATCTTCACTATTTGGCGGGCAAGGGTGGTTCAGTTGCGCGAAAGGTCGGCACGTAGCCTGAACGGAGGCGCCTGACCGCTGATCCGCGCCCGATAGACGTGCAAGGATTCCAGCACGCGCTGCACGTAATTCTGCGTCTCGCGAAACGGAATCATCTCGATCCAGTCGATCATGTCAACGTCGGGCGAACGCGGGTCGCCGTAATCGGCAATCCATGCGTCAACCCGGTGCGGCCCTGCGTTATAGCTGGCGGCAGCAAGCGCATAATTGTGGCTGAATTCATCCATCAACCCGGCCATATAAGTGGTGCCAAGCTGCGCGTTATAACGCCAATCGCCGGTCAGTTGATCTTCCGAATAGGTGACACCCAAATTACCCGCCACTTTTCTGGCCGTCGCGGGCATCACCTGCATCAATCCCCGCGCCCCGGCCGCGCTGATGACTTCGGGGTTAAGTTCGCTTTCCTGACGGGCGATAGCCATTGCCAATTCGGGTTCGATGTCACTGGCAAACCGCGCCAGTTCGGTGACCGGATAATAGGGTGAGGGCAAGACCACGCCCAGATCAGCGGCGTTTTTGGCCACTGCAATGGCAGTGTGCGCGCGGCCGAGGTCCAGCGCCAAAGCCGCCAGAGCCGCCTGCTCCTGCGGGCTTGCCGTTTCCGCGACATGGGCAAAAAAGCGCTGCATCAGCAAGGGTTCATCGGCGTAATGGAACACGAGTCCTGCACGAATTGGCGTGGATTGCAGGATCGGCATCGATTGCCATTCGCTTGGTGGTGCAATGCCCGCAAGGCTGGCATCGACGGGCAAGCCGGCGCGTTCAGCCGCAAGCTGGCCATAGAAACTT
Source organism: Paracoccaceae bacterium (assembly GCA_031369165.1). Taxonomy (GTDB): domain Bacteria; phylum Pseudomonadota; class Alphaproteobacteria; order Rhodobacterales; family Rhodobacteraceae; genus JANMOK01. Next base: position 4,574 of record JANMOK010000339.1, on the reverse strand, counting down.
GTCTGATAAGTCGCCCCTAGGGCATAGGACTCCTGCGCATTGGCGTCGTCGCCCATCACCTCATAGGCGCGCCCCAGCCAATATCCTGCGCGGCCAAGGCTGATGGGCGACAGAACGGCGGCGCGGAAGTTTTGGAAATGCGGCAAAGCGCGTTTCGGATCGTTGAGGTGGCGCAGGGCAATCCAGCCCGCCAGCCATTCCAGATCAGCATAGTCTTCGCCTGCGGTCAGGAAATGCTGGCTGGCCAGTTTGTAGGCGTCTTTTGGGTGATCTAGCCGTGCCTCGCGCCGCGCGACCGACCGGCGCAAGTTGCCCCAATCTTCCGGCTTGCCCAAATCCTCGGCGGAATCGGTGTGCTCCAGCAGCAATGTCGCCGCATCATCCCAGTTGTCTTTCTTGATCCGCCACAGGAAACGCTCATAGGCCAGGCCGGGGCTGTTTTGCAGGTCAGCGGGAAGGGCGTTGATCATCGCGTTTATGCCTTTGGCATCGCGGCGCAGGGCAATACGAACTTTGGCAAGCGCGGCAGTTTGCGGTCCAGCAAGGGGCAGCATCTTTTCAGCCTGTTCGGTTTCGCCACGCCACAGCAAGTTGTCGATGCGGGTGTTGTGAAGCGGTTTCAGCACACCCTCATATTGGTCTATGAACCGCGCCTGTTCATTGCTCGTGAGGTTCAGATCGCGCCACGCCCGCATTGCCTCCGCGCGGCCCTCAGCGACCCGCCCAAGTGCGGTTAACGCGTTGGCAAGGAGCAATGCCCCCGTTCCGGTCTGCGGGGCCAATGTGGCGAAATAGGCGGTCACCACTGCCGGGTCGAGGACGCTTGGCATCGCGATTTCACCTTTTGCCTGCAACAATGGCAGGCCTGGCCAATCGGCGTAGGTTCTGAGAAACGATTGGTAGTCGGCGAACATGCCGTTGCCCTTGCGCAAACGATGCCATTCGACCACGGCCAGCGCGACCGTGTCACCTGTGCCTTCGGCGATGGACCGGGCGGTAACCCAATCCTCGGCTTTGATCGCCGTCATGGCGCCAACAAGACGCTGGCCGGTGGATTCGGGCGATTGGGCAAAAGCACTCCCAGCGAAAAGGAGAAGCAGCGCGAATCCGCGCAGGAAAAATCGGTGCATGTTGCCTCAAGACGTTTGTTGTTTCGCGCCATGCTAGCAGCGACCCGCTGCAAAGTCGCCCCACCTTCTTGCGGGTGGCGGAAAATGGCACTAGGGTCGCGCCGCCCTGGTAGCAAGGCGTTTCTAATAGGAGAAAGCTCATGTTTCGCGGTTCCATACCAGCCCTTGTCACCCCGTTTGCCGATGGCAAACTGGATGTGAAGGCGCTGAAGGAACTGGTGGACTGGCACGTGGCTGAAGGCAGTAACGGGATTGTTGCGGTTGGCACCACGGGTGAAAGTCCGACGTTGAGCCATGATGAGCATCGGCAAGTGGTTAAGATCGTTGTGGAAACCGCTGCGGGCCGCATTCCCGTGATTGCGGGCGCAGGGTCGAACAACACGGTTGAGGCGATAGCGTTGATTCAGTTTGCCGAATCCGTCGGTGCCGATGCCGCTTTGGTTGTTACGCCCTATTACAACAAACCGACTCAACGCGGGCTGATCGCGCATTACACGGCGCTGCACGATGCCTGCAATTTGCCGATCATCATTTACAACATTCCCGGTCGATCTGTGGTCGACATGTTGCCCGCGACGATGGGTGAGCTGGCGAAACTGCCACGCATCATCGGCGTCAAGGATTCGACGCAGAATATCGGCCGCGTTTGGGAACAGCGCGAGGCTTGTGGTGATGATTTCATCCAGCTATCTGGCGAAGATGATCTGGCCTTGGGCCATCATGCCCATGGTGGGGTTGGCTGCATTTCGGTGACGGCAAACGTCGCTCCACGGCTGTGTGCAAGGTTTCAAGATGCAATGTTGGAAGGTGATTATGCCCTAGCGTTGGACTATCACCGCCAGCTCATGCCACTGCACAAGGCCATTTTCACCGAACCTGGTGTGGTTGGGGCCAAGTTCGGCTTGTCGGTTTTAGGGCGTTGTAAACCCGATGTCCGCTTGCCGCTGACCGGGGCTTTGCCCGAAACCAAGGCGGCGATGGACGCGGCCATGCGGTTTGCGGGATTGGTAAATTAGCGCGGCGACACCGCAAAATGAGCCTGAAATAAGTGTGCGCCAAGCGTGCACAATGCGTGCACCGGGCGTGCATACGATGAGACTAGGAAATGAGCCTGAATCACTGGTTTTGTGTGCAATAACAACAAGCTAACCTAATTTCGAGCAATGCACATAGTGTGGAGTGCCGCTGAAGTTTGCAAAGTCAGCCAAATATTCCCGCTGATCGGTATTGAAGCTTGGCTTTGCCGAGCGATTTCGCGCTGAGTTGCCTGACCGCCGCGATACCATTCGTTAACCCTTCGCTGCCACAAATGTTGCATGCAACGCACACTTGATTGTATCTACATTTGTAGCTACATTGCCCATGAAGTTTGAATGGGATGAAGCGAAGAATCGCGCCAATGTGGCGAAACACGGTATTGATTTTGCGGATGCTTGCCAGATTTTTGAGGGTCCGGTTTTGACCGAACTGGATGCGCGGTTTGCTTATGGCGAAGCTAGGTTAAAGACTTATGGGGTGCTCTACGAAACCATGATCGTGGCCGTTATTCACACCGACCGCGACGGCACCACGCGGTTAATTTCGGCTAGAACAGCTAGTAGAAAAGAAAGGAAAGTCTATGAAGGGTCCTTACGCACGCAAAATGACGATGGAAGAACTGGCGGCAATGCCGGACGAAGACATTGATTATTCCGACATTCCGGAAATGACGGATGAGTGGTTCAAGAATGCTGTAGTCGTTTGGCCGGAAGGCAAGCGCCAGATGTCGATGCGTTTTGACGGCGAGGTTTTGACGTATTTTCGCAGCTTGGGCAAAGGCTACCAAAGCAAAATGAACGCCGTTTTGCGGGCCTATGTTGAGGCGCAAAAGGCAAAGGTCAGCGGAAACGATCCATAAGTTTTTGCTGGGCATCACGCGGCCAAACAACCGTTGACCCTGCGGCTATTTCGCCGATTGGCGTTTCTTGTTGAGGCGACAAAATCGTTCCCTTGTCGTCTTTGGTTCATGCTTGTGACATCGTTTTGTTACCGAACCACCCGATGCTGCTTGTGTTGAATTACAATCTCACAAGGGACCTTGTTATGAGAAATCATCTACTTTTCATTTGTATGTTAACGACTGTTGCCAGTACCGCCGCTGCGACTGATTTTGGCATTTCGGTCGACGAGATGCTGGAAGCGCAGTCGTTGCAATTGTTTGGAGTCGAAGCGCCGTTGGCAGCAACCGCAGCCGAAACTCCTGAAACCGGATATCGCGTTCCGGGAAGCACCGAATTGCAGGCAGTTTCCTTAGCGGGTGGCTTGAAAGCTACTTTTCTGACGCGAAATGTTGCCGACAGCGCCGATATGATGGCATTTTTTCCAGCCGAAAATCCGACCCACCTGATCGCCTGCATTGAGGGCGACTTGGAAGAAATTGCTGCGGGTAAATTGAACCCGGCAGTGCAAAGCATTTCTCTGGTTGATGGCACCGTGAAAACGCTGGTGCGTGGCACCAATTCTTGTGACGGCATCCGCACGACACCGTGGGGTACCGTGCTGTTCACTGAGGAAGATGACGCCGGTGGCGCTTACGAACTGATTGATCCGCTGAACGTTAGTGAAATTGTCATCACCGACCGGGCGACCGGCGAAACAACTGACCCGGTGCACGTTGCGCGCCGGATGGCGTTGCCGACGATGGCCTGGGAAGGGATCGCAGTTTTGCCGAATGGCGTTGTCTATGGCGGCGATGAACTGCGCCCGGGCACGGACGTGGCCAATGCTGACGGCGGCGCGATGTTCAAATTTATTCCCGCCACCCCTTGGACTGGCGGAATGATCGACAGCCTTGACGCCTCGCCTTTCGTTGGCGGCAAGACTTATGCCATGCAGGTTTCTTGCTATGGCGATAAGGTGCAGTTCGGCCAAGGCTGTGAAACCGGTGCGGCAGGATGGATCGAAGTTGATCCGACGAAAGTGCGTGCCGATGCAGTTGCGGTGAATGCGACGGGCTTCTACCGACCCGAGGATTTGCACCAAGACGTCGCCTATTCGGGTGAAGGCACGCGGTTCTGCTTTACCAACACGGGCAACGAAGGTGCTTCCAACTTTGCCGAAGTGATGTGCGTCGTTGATCGCGCACCATTAGAAATTCCAGTTGCCGATTCCGAAGGCAAAATCACCTTTACCACCGACGTTGTGCGGTTCATTGAGGGCGATGCCGATTTCAACTCGTTCGACAATCTGGATTTCCAACCGAATACTGGCAACCTTTATGTCATCGAGGACCATCCGAACGGTGACATTTTCGCGTGTTTGCCCGACGGTGCTGACCGCAACGTGAAATCCGATGGTTGCGTTAAAATGTTGTCAGTGATGGACACCAGCGCCGAGCCGACTGGCTTTATCTTCGCGCCTGACGGGATGACGGCCTACCTCTCGATCCAGCACTCGAATGACGAC
>JANMOK010000284.1:0-6090 GCA_031369165.1 Paracoccaceae bacterium | reverse complement strand
ATAACGCCGCCGCCCAGCGCGGATGAACCTTTGCCAGAGGTTGAAACGGCAACCGTTCTGCCCGAGTCGCCAAATTTGGTCGAAACACGTACGCCCGACCCAACCCGTCTGTCCGCTCCGGTCTCTGGGTCCATCGTGCTGCCCTATTCGCCTGCAGCTGGCCCGAACAAAAACGAAGGCGTCGATTTCGGCTCCACCGCCGGTGCGCCGGTAAAAGCGGCCGCAGACGGCAAAGTCGCCTTGATATCCGAGGCGCGCGGCGGACTTGGCACCATTGTTCTGATCCAGCACGCCGGTGGTTTGATCACGATTTATGGACGCATTGCCGGGGTGACTGTCACCAAGGGCCAGCAGATCACCCGCGGGCAGACCATTGGGGTCGTGGCCGACAACGACCCGGCGACCCTGCATTTTGAAGTGCGAAAAGGCACCCAAAGCGTCGATCCAGCACCTTACTTCTAAACCTTCACCCCACGCCGACCCGCCAAATCCGTTACGTATTGCCACGCCACCCGGCCTGACCTTGCGCCGCGCGTCTGTTGCCATTCAATCGCTTCGCTGCGCAAATCCACATCGGAAATCGTAATCCCCAGCGCATCGCAATAGCCCCGGATCATCGCCAGATATTGGTCTTGGTCGCAGGGATGAAAACCCAGCCACAGGCCAAAACGATCACTCAAAGACACCTTCTCTTCGACCGCTTCACCCGGATTGATCGCGGTTGACGCCTCATTTTCCATCATGTCGCGCGGCATCAAATGCCGTCGGTTGGAGGTGGCATAGAAAACCACATTGTCCGGCCGCCCTTCAACGCCTCCATCCAGCACGGCCTTCAGGGATTTGTAGTGGCTGTCGCCGTGATCAAAAGACAGGTCATCGCAAAACAGCACGAACCGCTCGTCCCTGCCACGCAACAGGTTCAGCAAGCGGCCAATCGCGGCCAGATCATCGCGATGCAGTTCAATCAGAACCAATCCAGCCACAACGCCATGCACCGCCTTGACCAGCGATGATTTGCCCATCCCCCGCGCGCCCCAGAGCAGCACGTTGTTGGCGGGCAGTCCCTTGGCAAACTGGCGTGTATTGGCCAGCAGAGTATCGCGGGCCCGGTCTATTCCAACCAGCATATCCAGCGCCACGCGGTTGATTTTGGCCACTGCTTCCAGCCGGTCGGGGTCGACGTGCCAGACAAACGCCGACGCCGCAGCCAAATCGGGCACCTCGGCCGGCACCGGTGCCAAACGTTCCAGCGCCGCGGCAATACGCTCCAGCGCATCGCTCACTTGGCTTGTTCCGGGCTTACCTCGTCGTCGTAATAGCCTTCGGCCTTCAACTGTGCTTCGCGCTTTTTCTCGACCATTTTGACCAGCTGGATCGAAAGTTCGTAAAGCGGATAGATCACCGCAAACAAAATAAGCTGGCTGACGACATCGGGCGGCGTTGCCACGGCGGCAAAAATCATGATGCCGACAATCGCATAGCGCCGGGTCCGGCCCAACGCTTCTGAACTTACCAAGCCCGCCTTGCCCATCAGAGTTAACAATACCGGCAACTGGAAACACAGGCCAAAGGCGATGACAAATTTCATCGTCAGACCCAGATACTGGTCAATCGTGCCCAAAAACGAAATGCCAATCGTGCTGGGACCGTCCTGCGCAATTGCCTCTCCCTCGGGCCCAAACTGTTGATAACCAAGGAAGAAATCAAACGCCATCGGCAAGACCACGTAATAGGCAAATGCCGCCCCAATAAAAAATAACGCGGGCGACGCCAAAAGAAACGGCAGAACCGCGTTCTTTTCCTGCCGATAAAGCCCCGGCGCAACAAACCGCCAAAGCTGGAAAGCAATGACCGGAAACGCCAGAATAAAGCCGCCAAACATTGAAATGTTCAAGGCAACCACAAAACCGGTCTGCGGGCCGGTGAAAATCAACTCACACGCCCGCCCTTGCTTGTTCAAAGCGTCGCAGATCGGTCCGGCCATGAAGTTGAAAATCGGTCGCGAGATATAGAAACACGCCGACATGGCGACAATAAACGCCAGCACCGAATAAATGATGCGTTTGCGCAACTCGGCCAGATGCTCAAACAACGATTGCTTGCTATCGTCCAGCGCGTCCGGTTTTTCGGCCATTACGCTGCGCCAGATTTCTTGCGCGGTGCCTTGGCTGGCGCGACACTTTTTGGCGCCTTGCGTTTTGGCGCAGGTTTAATGTCACGCGCCGCCGGGACAGCTACGACAGGCGCAACGGCACCAGCCGGCCGGGTCGCCACAACTTTCGGCTTCGCATCGCCCAGCGCCATCGACTTGGCAAAGTCACGCGCCGAATTGGTTGCCTGATCCAGGCCCGTTCGATTGAGCGACGACATCATCTTGGACGCTTCGCCCAGACCCGCCTCGTTGGCAGCCTGTTCCATCGAGCGCTGAAAGTCGCGGGCCATGCCACGCGCTTTCGCAGTGAATTGGCCGGCGGCACGAAACATGCCGGGCAATTCCTTGGGACCGACAAACACCAATGCCACAGTGCCAATCACCAGCATTTCCATCCAACCAATGTCAAACACCGCCGGATATTCCCTAAACTTTGTCTTTGGCCGGGGTCACATCAACGGCTTCGTCAGCGGCGGCGCGCTCAAGCTCTTCGCGTCCTTCGGTCATGCCTTTTTTGAAGCTGGTAATTCCCTTTCCGACTTCACCCATCAAGGACGATACTTTGCCTTTGCCAAACAGTACCAGCACGATCACTGCGATCACCAGCAAGCCAATTGGACTAAACTTTCCCATATCTTCGCTCCTATCCTGCGTCGCGCGGCCTTCCCCGGTGCGACATTCTTCTCGTGCCCACATGTAAGCGTTGCGGGGTCAGGGTTCAAACCAATATCGCGCGATTTCGACAGCTATTCCGCCACAATATTTCAATTGGCGAACACAAAACAGCGATCACGCCGCAGCGACAGCCACAATGGCATGTCTTTGCGCGGCATGAACACGCCGGGAATCGTCGCTTTCAGTATGGTCGAGTCGTGATCCATCCGCAGTTCGACCAGTGATTCCTTGCCCATGAAACGCGCCCGATCCACCTGCCCGCGCGCCGGCACGCCGTCTTGAATGGTTGGCAACGGCCCACCCTTGCGATCAAAATCAATCTTCAGGTGCTGCGGACGAATGGCCACGCTGACCCGCGCGCCTTCGGCCAGACCCGGTTGCAGGAACGGACCAAAAACCGTTTCAATTTGACCATTCAGCACTCGACCCGGAATGACGTTGAGATCAGAGAAAAAACCAGCCGCCGCCAGATCAACCGGATTGTTGTAAATGTTGTAGGGTGCCCCGGCCTGCACGATTCGGCCTTCGCGCATCAGGGCAATTTGGTCGGCCATGCGCATGGCCTCATCCGGTTCATGGGTCACCAGCAAAACAGCGGTGCCCGCTTCTTTCAGCAGCGCCAGAGTTTCGTCACGGATGCCATCGCGCAGCCGGTTGTCCAGCCCGGAAAACGGCTCGTCCATTAACATGATCCGTGGTTTCGGTGCCAGAGCCCGCACCAGGGCCACCCGCTGCTGCTCGCCACCCGAAAGCTGGTGCGGGAATTTTCCAGCCATATGGTCCAGTGAAACTCTCTCTAGCAATTCCAATGCTTTACGGCGCCTTGTTTCGCCGTGTTCGTGCAATCCAAAAGCCACATTCCGCCACACGTTCAGATGCGGAAACAGGGCAAAGTCCTGAAACATCATGCCGACCGACCGTTTTTCAGGGGGCATGTGGAGATGCGCATCGGAAATGATCGATCCGTCGATCAAAACTTGCCCGTCCGTCTGCCGTTCTACCCCCGCGGCAATGCGCAACGTGGTTGATTTGCCGCACCCCGAAGGACCAAGCAGGCAGGTTATTTCACCGCCGAGCAGATCAATCGTCAGGCCATCAACAACGAATTGTCCCTCGTAGGAATGATGGATCGCCTGCAATCGCAGACGCGGCTTGGGCAGCAACGTTTTTTGATTTTGAACGGAGACTGCCATAACCCGACTGAATTCATCAACTTCAGTTTCGACGTAGCAACTCTGCCGCACAAGGGCAAGTTTCAATGCAATTTTCACAAAAATTGCTTGGTTGACATCCTGTCAATTGGTAACGCTTTAATAACCAATTACAAAAACGCGCGGGCGCTGTCCTAGGAGAATGTCTTGGTCAATCTGGTCAACAACGGCAATTTCGCTTCGGCTGGCGCCAGCCCGGATCTTGATCCAACGGGTTGGACGACGACTGAAACGGCCACCAATGGTGCCCAAGTTGTGGGTGGTGAACTGCATTTCAACTCCGCTGGCGGCCCGCTCGGCAGTTCGATTGCTCAAACCGTGACCGGTACGCCAATTGGCGAAACGGTGAATTTTTCGTTCAATTATAATGAAGTGGGCACAGGCCTCGGCTCGAAGAATATCCGCGTCACCATCCGCAACGGCAATGGTGTCATCGTTTATACGCAAAACATTGATGTTGCGGGCGCCTATTCAGCGTCGTTCGTTGCGACAACAAACAACTACACGATCACTTTCCTCGACACCTCGACCGGCGGTGCCGGCAGCGACCCGGTCATCGACAACGTCGTCTTCGACGTGCCTTTCGTGGTCTGCTTTTTGCGCGGCACAATGATCGCGACACCTGCGGGCGAAGTGGCGGTTGAAGACCTGCGGGTTGGTGACATGGTCCTGACACGCGATAACGGCGCTCAAAAGATCCGCTGGCTGGCAAAGAACAGCGTTGACGGTTCGGCCAATCTGGCCCCAATCCTGATCAAGGCCGGCGCCCTCGGCAACGACCGCGACCTTTATGTCTCGCCGCAGCACCGCATGCTGGTCAGCGATTGGCGGGCGGAACTGCTGTTCGGCGAAACCGAAGTGCTGGTTGCGGCCAAACATTTGGTCAACGACAGCACAATCTTGCGCGCCCCCGCGCCTGCGGTCGAATATTTCCACTTCATGTTTGACCGCCACCAGCTGGTCCGCGCCAACGGCGCTTGGTCGGAAAGTTTTTTCCCCGGCAGTTTCGCCCTGCGCGCCATTGCCAGCGGCCCGCGCGACGAGCTTTTCGCCGTCTTCCCGGAATTGCGGCACCGCACCGGCAGCTTCGGTCTTGCTGCAAGGTTCAGCCCCAAACCAGCCGAGGCGCGGCTGCTGCGCGTCTGACGCCGGTCACACCGCAGTATTGAAAGCGCCACCGTCGATCAGGATATTCTGCCCGATGATATAAGCGGCCTGCTGCGAACACAAAAAAGCGCAAGCCGCGCCAAAATCCTGCGGCGAACCATAGCGTCGGGCTGGAATTCCCGCTTGGCGCATCACACGCGCCGCTTCCAGCGCAATCCCTTGTGCCTCGGCAACCGCTCGATCCATCGAATCTGCCCGATCCGTCGCGTGAATTCCCGGCAGCAAGTTGTTGATATTCACGCCAAACGGTGCCACTTGCCGCGCCGTTCCCGCGACATAGCCGGTCAGTCCCGCCCGTGCCGAATTCGACAAGCCTAACGCTCCAATGGGTGATCTCACGGCGCTGGGGGTGATGTTCACCACCCTTCCCCAGCCGCGTTCGATCATCTTCGGCAACACCGCCTTCATCAAGGCAATGGGCGTCAGCATATTCGCATCCAGCGCCTTGATAAAATCTTCGCGGTCCCACTCGCTCCAGACGCCCGGCGGCGGGCCGCCTGCATTCGTCACCAGAATGTCGGGCGCCGGACATGCCGCCAATACCAGCGCGCGACCAGCATCGGTCGTAATGTCCGCCGCGACCGCGACCACCTTGACCCCATATCGGGCCTGCAAATCCGCAGCCAAAGCAGCCAGCGGAGCGGGATTGCGCGCATTTATCACCAGACCAACCCCCGCTTCAGCCAAGGCTTCGGCGCAGCCACGCCCTAATCCTTTTGACGCTGCACAGACAATTGCTGTTTTGCCTTTAATGCCCAGATCCATCGGCTTTTCCCCGCTAGCTGCCTTGATTACCGGTATTCTTGGCCAAGAAGAAAGGCTTTTCGCCCCAGATTGCCCGCGCGGGACAAGCGCGAACACCGTTGATCGCCTAAGGGCTACCCA
>JANMOK010000265.1:0-2582 GCA_031369165.1 Paracoccaceae bacterium | reverse complement strand
CAAAACGCCGATCTTGCCCATGTTGGGCGCTACGGAGTTATGCACATAACTGGCCACAGAAACGCCTTCGACACGCGCCATGCGGCGCACCGAAATGTTCTCGCCAATCGTCACAACCGCAGCCGTCACAAGTTCGGCTATCGTATTGTCACCCGCAGGCGAGGCTAACAACGCCTCCAGCGTTTTTACCCCCAAAGCCGCCTCGGTAACCTTCGCCACCAAAGCCTGAAAATCGGCATTCAGCGCCGCAAAATCGGTCTCGCAGTTCACTTCGACGGCAACGCCCAGGCCGCCGCGAACCGCCACGCCCACCAGCCCTTCGGCAGCCGTGCGACCCGATTTCTTGGCGGCTTTCGCCAGACCTTTGGTGCGCAGCCAATCGACCGCCGCTTCCATATCGCCACTGACCTCAGTCAAGGCGCGCTTGGCATCCATCATGCCAACGCCCGTTGAATCGCGCAGTTCCTTAACCCGTGCTGCGGTGATCTCCATCATCGCTCTCCTTTGAAAACAGATGTGGCGGACACGATTGCCCGCCGAAATTCTGCGAAATGCGCCAGCAACAAGTGCGGGCGAAAATATCAGGCGTCGGATTCGGCCGAAACAATTTCTTCCTCGGCCAGAACTTCCTCTGCCGGGGCATCCACCATCGCGCCAATATCAACGCCAGACGACCCCAAATGCGCGGCCATCCCATCCAAAGCCGCCCGCGCAATCAAATCGCAATACAGCGAAATGGCCCGTGCCGCGTCGTCGTTGCCCGGAATCGGATAGTCGATCCCCTCGGGTGCCGAGTTGGTGTCCAGAACCGCAATCACCGGAATGCCAAGTTTACGCGCTTCCAGAATCGCCAAAGCCTCTTTGTTGGTGTCGATCACGAAAATGATGTCCGGCGTGCCGCCCATTTCGCGGATGCCGCCCAGCGAGGCCTGCAACTTGCCCTGCTCGCGCTCAATGTTCAGCCGCTCTTTCTTGGTCAAACCCGCCGCGCCGGTCGCCAACAGTTCGTCCACATTTTTCAACCGAGCGATCGAATTGGAAACGGTTTTCCAATTGGTCAACGTGCCGCCCAACCAGCGGTGGTTCATATAAAACTGCGCCGATTTTTCCGCAGCATCCGCCACCGCTTTTTGCGCCTGCCGCTTGGTGCCGACAAACAGAACACGGCCACCTTTGGCAACAATCGTCTGCACCGCAACCAAAGCTGCATCCAGCATCGGCACGGTTTGCGTCAGATCCATGATATGGATGCCGTTGCGCGCGCCATAGATATACCGCTCCATGCGCGGGTTCCAGCGATGTGTTTGGTGACCAAAGTGAACGCCCGCTTCCAAAAGCTGGCGCAAGGTGAATTCTGGCAAAGCCATGTTTGTAACCCTTTCCGGTTTCATCCTCGGCAGGGAGAAGGGCTTGTGCCCAACCGGAGGACCTCGAGGGATTTCTCCCCCCTCAGCCCGAACCCCGCCTGTGGTTTTCGATTTGGGGGCTATAGGTCAAGGGTGGCGGCTTGGCAAGGGGACGCGTTTGCGCACAAGTTCCCTTCTCCGCTCGCGGAGAAGGTGGCACGAAGTGCCGGATGAGGGGTATCGATAGCCGACTTGCCCGCGTTTTCAATTCTGCCATACTTCGTCCAAAACTAGGAACTATTCCATGACCAAACTCTCCCAGAAATTGCGAATTGCCGCGTTTACGATTTTGGCGACAGCGCTTGCCGGTAGTGTCGCACAGGGCCAAACTGCCGATGATGCGCTGGTAGCATACTACCTCGGTGATTTTGCGACAGCGTTATCCGGTTTTCGCTTGGCCGCCGAAAATGGTGATACTTATGCGCAAGCGCAACTAGGCAAGATGATTGGCATGGGCGAAGGCGTCGCTCAAGATAACATCGAAGCATTGAGGTGGTTGAGACTTGCTGCAGGAAATGGCGAAGCATATGGCCAGGCGGAACTTGCGCAGTACTACTACAAAGGCAAGGGCGTCCCGCAGGACTATGTTCAAGCTCACGTGTGGTGGAATCTTGCTGCTGCACAGAATTATGGCGAAGCCGCGCTCCTTAGGGAACTTCTTGAGTTCAAAATGACTCCCGACCAAATCGCCGAAGCCCAGCGCCTCGCCGCCGAGTGGAAACCGACACAACCCTGATTCCTCCTCGCCCTTTGCAACAGCGTCCGCCCCGCCCCGGTCCGGTCCGGTAGTCTGACCGAAGGAGCGGCTTTCGAAACTGCGCGAACCCCCAAAGCCATTCGCGTTCGGCCTTGTTATATTCATTCTGAATATTTCGAAAACAAGGGAGTCCGAAATGGCCTCGACCAGCCTGTCTCTCAATGAACACTGGCAATCCTTTATCAACCGCGAAATCGAAACCGGACGTTATTCATCCGCCAGTGAAGTCGTCCGGGCCGCTCTGCGCGAATTGGAAGAAAAGGGCGAACGATTGGCTGTCCTTCGTGCGCATCTCGCCGAGGGTGCCGAACAGGCAGAGCGGGGTGAATTCGTGACAGATTTTGCCATTTAAAAAGTCATTGGGCAGGCAATTTCTGCTATATGACGCAATACAAAGTTACGCCAAGGGCGGCACGCGA
>JANMOK010000262.1:0-6914 GCA_031369165.1 Paracoccaceae bacterium | reverse complement strand
CCGAGCAGTATCGCGAACAGCATGGCCTGAACGACCCGATGATCGTGCAATATTTCCGCTGGATCTGGGGCATGGTCGCGCATGGCGATTTTGGTCACAGCCATTTCTACAACAAGCCGGTTTCAACCGTGGTTGCGGAGCGGTTGCCGCGCACCATCATGCTGGCGCTGGTCTGCCATGTTCTGGCTTCGGTTATCGGCATTTCGTTCGGCGTTATCGCCGCAACGCGCCAGTACAGCTGGATCGATCAGGGCCTGTCGATTTTCGCCTTTCTAGGCATGACTATCCCGCGCTTTTTGCTGGCGCTGGTCATCATTTATATCCTCGCCTTCAAGCTGAACGTTCAAGAGATCGGTTCATTCTATTCGTCGAAGTTCGGTGGCCAGCCCTATTGGCTGGGCTGGTTTGACTTTAACTGGTCAAAACTGTGGAACCTGATCAAGCACGTCTGGCCGGTGATTGCGGTCGCCACCTTTGGCGGACTTGCCTACAATATGCGGGTGATGCGGGCCAACCTGCTCGACACGCTGAACGCCCAATACATCGAAACGGCGCGGGCCAAAGGCCTGCGCGAAAGCAGCGTCATCATGCGCCACGCGGTGCCCAATGCGTTGCATCCGCTGATTATGTATCAGGGTGTTGTGCTGCCCTACATGCTGACCGGCGAAATCGAGGTCGCCATCGTGTTCTCGTTGGCAACTGTCGGCCCGGCAATTGTCGGCTCGATGAGCATAGGCGATGTTTATGTAACCGCGACATTCCTGTTGGTGCTGGCCGCAACCTTGATCATCGGCAACATCATCGCTGACCTTTTGTTGGCCGCCGTTGACCCGCGCGTTCGCCTTGGCAAAGGAGACGCGTGATGTCGCAGGATCACGTCAAGACAATCTCGGAAGAGCTGTTGGCCGATATTGCCGACGAATCCCGCGCCTCGCGCGGCGGCCACTCAAACCAAGGTTATTGGTCGCTGGTTTGGCGGCGGTTCCGGCGGTCGTTCGCCGGCATGCTTGGGTTGGTGTTGGTCGTAACGCTGCTGACGGTGTCGGTGTTTGCCAATTTCTTCGCACCGGTCGAGCCGAAAACCCCCTTTGTCGGTTTCGCGCCACCCGACAAGATCAGCTTTTTCACCAAGGACGGCTTCACCCTGTTGCCGGTGGTCTATCCGATTGTCGAATCGGACGAACTTGACCCCGTGACATTCCAGCCGTTGAACGGACCGGACTATGACAACCCGCGACCGTTGCGGCTGTTTGTGGACGGCTATCCCTACAAGCTGTTTGGCTTGATCCCGATGGACACGCATTTTTTCGGATCAACGGACGGGTCGCCAGTGCATCTGCTGGGCACTGACAAGTTTGGCCGCGACATCCTTTCGCGCGGCATAGTCGGTTCGCGCATTTCGCTGTCGATTGCGCTAGTCTCCATTTCGCTGGTGACGATCATCGGCACTCTCTTGGGCATTACCTCGGGCTATCTGGGTGGAAGGTTTGACGGCTGGTTCCAGCGCTTTGTCGAGATCGTGCTCGCCTTCCCGCAACTGCCGCTCTACCTCGCGCTGACGACGCTGATCCCGGTGACGGCTTCCTCGACTTTCTTCCTGTCTTTCGTCGTCGTCATCATCGTGGCGCTTGGCTGGGCTCAGCTCAGCCGCGAGGTGCGCGGCAAGACCATGGCGCTGGCGCGGGTCGATTATGTAAGGGCTGCCACAGCCATCGGTGCCAGCGACGCCCGCATCATCACCCGCCATATCCTGCCCAATGTCATGAGCCATGTGATCGTTTCGATCACACTCGGCATCCCTTCAATCGTGTTGCTTGAATCCTTCCTCGGCTTCCTTGGCTTTGCCGTGAAACCGCCGCTGATTTCCTGGGGCCAGATGTTGCAAGATGCCAATACCTTTTCGGTTATCGGCTCGTTCCCATGGATCCTTTCACCCGTCGGTTTCGTGCTGATTACTGTTTTCGCGTTCAATGCGCTGGGTGATGGCCTGCGCGACGCAATTGATCCGTATTGATCGAGGATAGACATGGCACTTGGCAATATCCTCGAACGCACCGACGCGGCCACCAATAAGGCCGATGTGGTGATCGACGCCCGCAACGTGGCGGTCACATTCAAAGTCGAAGGCGGCACCGTTGAAGCGGTGCGCGATGTTACCCTTCGTCTGCATCGTGGCGAAACGATTGCGATTGTCGGGGAAAGTGGCTCCGGCAAGTCGGTGACTGCCCGCACAATCATGCGGCTACTGGGCAAACGGGCCAGCATTGGCAAAAACACCATGATAAAGATGGGCGAGCAGGACCTCGCCAAACTGTCTGACGACGCCATGCGCAAGCTGCGCGGCCAGAAGATTGCGATGATATTTCAGGAACCGATGTCGTCGCTGAACCCGGTTTACCGGATCGGCAGCCAAATTGTCGAAATGATCCGCATTCACAACCGGGTCAGCCGCAAGGAGGCGATGGCGCGGGCGTTGGACCTGTTGAAAGAAGTGCAAATCCCCAACCCGGAAGCCCGGTTGCGGCAATATCCCCACCAGTTATCAGGTGGGCAGCGGCAACGCGTCATGATTGCAATGGCTTTGGCCAACCGCCCCGACGTTTTGATCGCTGATGAGCCGACAACGGCACTGGATGTGACGGTGCAAGCGCAAATCCTCAATCTGATTGCCGACCTCAAATCCCGTCTGGGAATGTCGGTGATCCTGATTACCCATGACTTGACCGTCGTGCGCCAGTTCGCCGACTATGTTTACGTCATGCAGAACGGGCGCGTGCGCGAACATGCCGACACACTCACATTGTTTTCCAAGCCCGAGCACCCGTATACACAACGCCTGCTGGCGTCAGAACCAAAGGGTCTCGCCGATCCGCTGCCGGAAAACACCGAAACCATTCTGGACGGCAAGGAAGTTCGCAAGGTTTTCACCCTTAAGACCGGCGGCATGTTCAGCACCCATACTCAGGAACTTGTTGCCGTTGATAGTCTCGATATTCGTTTGCAGCGTTATGAAACGTTGGGAATCGTCGGCGAGAGCGGCTCGGGCAAGACCACGTTCGGCATGGCGCTGATGCGGCTGAGTTCCATCGACGACGGTACGATCACCTTTGCAGGCGACCGCATTGAAACCAAGACCCGCGCCGAAATGCAGCCCTTTCGCAAACGCATGCAGATTGTGTTCCAGGACCCATTCTCTTCGCTCAACCCGCGCATGTCGGTGCGCCAGTTGATTGAAGAAGGGTTGATCGTCAATGGCATCGGTTCCGGGTCAAAAGACCGCATAGCCCGCGTCAAACAAGCCTTGGCCGATGCCGGCATGCCCGACAATATCCTCTCGCGCTTCCCGCACGAATTTTCCGGCGGTCAACGGCAGCGCATCGCTATCGCCCGTGCCATCGCTTTGGAACCCGAATTCATTCTGCTCGACGAACCCACCTCCGCCCTAGACCTTTCAATCCAAGCCCAAATCATCGAACTCTTGCGCAAATTGCAGCGCGACAAAGGCCTGTCCTATTTGTTCATCAGCCACGACTTGAAAGTCGTTCGTGCCATGTGCCACCGGGTGATGGTGATGCAAAATGGCAAGATCGTCGAACAAGGTCTGGTCGCCGACGTGATGAACAACCCGCAAACCGAATATACCCGCAAACTTCTGCGCGCCGCGTTCGAAATCGCGGCCTAAAACGCAAAGGAAAATAATATGGCCAACCCAAAAATCACTTTCATTGGTGCCGGTTCGACGGTGTTCAGCAAAAACATCGCCGGCGATATGTTGCAACGAAAGGCGCTTTCTGGTGCCACGATTGCCTTGATGGACATCAACCCCAAACGGTTGGAAGAATCCGCGATTGTTGTGGGCAAGCTGATCTCAACACTGAACGTCAAAGCCAAGGTCGAAACCTATACCAATCAGCGTGAGGCCTTGGCCGGGACGGACTTTGTCGTCGTCTGTTTCCAGATTGGCGGTTACGACCCTTGCACGATTTCCGATTTTGAAGTGCCCAAAAAATTCGGTTTGCGCCAGACGATTGCCGATACGCTTGGAATCGGCGGCATCATGCGCGGCATCCGCACAGTGCCGCATTTGTGGAGCATCTGCGAGGATATGACGCAAGTCTGCCCGGATGCGATCATGCTGCAATATGTCAACCCAATGGCGATCAACACCTGGGCGATTGCCGAGAAATACCCCCAGATCAAGCAAGTCGGCCTGTGCCATTCGGTGCAGGGAACGGCGGAAGAATTGGCGCGGGATTTGGATATTCCGATCTCGGATATCCGCTATCGTTCCGCCGGCATAAACCACATGGCCTTCTTCCTGCAATTTGAGCACCGGCAAAAAGACGGCAGCTTTGTCGACCTCTATCCCGCATTGCGCCAGGGTTACATGGACGGTCGTTTTCCGAAACCCAGCGATTGGAACCCTCGGTGCCCCAATATAGTACGATACGAAATGATGATGCGGTTGGGCTATTTCGTCACCGAAAGCAGCGAGCATTTTGCTGAATACACCCCCTATTTCATCAAAGACGGGCGCGAAGATCTGATCCAGAAATTCGGCGTGCCGCTGGACGAATACCCCAAACGCTGCATCGAGCAGATTGCCCGTTGGGACAAACAGGCCAAGGAATACCGCGAAGCCAATACGATCATGGTCGAAGCCAGCCACGAATATGCCTCTGCCATCGCCAATTCGGTCTGGACGGGCGAGCCATCGGTGATTTACGGCAACGTGCGCAACAATGGCATGATCACATCCCTGCCTGCAAATTGCGCCGCTGAGATGCCCTGTCTGGTTGACGACCGTGGCGTGCAGCCAACCTATGTGGGTGCCCTCCCCCCGCAACTGACTGCGTTGATGCGCACGAACATCAACGTGCAGGAACTGACGGTTGCGGCATTGATGACTGAAAACCGCGAGCATATCTATCACGCCGCCATGCTCGATCCGCACACCGCGGCGGAGCTGGATTTGCAGCAAATCTGGGACATGACCGACCAATTGCTGGCACGGCACGGGCAATGGTTGCCGGAATGGGCGCGCGGTTCGATGAAAACCGCTGCGGAATAGATGGAAGAACCGGCGCATTTCGTCATTGTCGGCGGAGGAACGGCGGGCTGGCTGGCGGCGCTGATGCTGCAGGATTCGGCGCGGCGGGCGAAACTGCCGGCAAAGTTCACCATGGTGGAATCGTCAAAGATTCCGACCATCGGCGTTGGCGAAGGCACCACGGCGGTGTTTCGCCAGATGCTGAAACATTTCGGTTACGACGAAATGGAGTTCTTCCGCGAGACCGAAGCGACTATTAAACTGGGCATCCGCCACCGCGATTGGCGGCGGCTGGGTCATTCCTACGATGGCCCGATTGATGACCCGCATCAGGTGATGCAACGCCCCGAGGGCGCGGGTTCTTACCTGGATATTTACGCGGCATCGACCGGCAAACCCGTGCCCGACCACCATTTGTTCGGGCATTTGCTGAAACGCGACAAATCGGCTTTCGCCCGCAAGGCTGACGGCAAGATCATCCCGGTGGGTCCGTTTCACCACGCTTATCACTTCGATCAGGCTTTGGTGGGGAAGTATCTTCGCCGCAAGTCAGCGGGGATCGAGATTGTTGATGCACAAGTGATGGGGGCGAATAAAAGTGCAAACGGCGACATCGCGTCCCTGATCCTCGATGAAGGCAAGCCGCTGGCCGGTGACTTTTTCATCGACTGCACCGGTTTCCGTCGTCGCCTTATCACCGATCTGGGCGCGAAATGGGTGTCTTATTCCGACATTTTGCCGATCAACCGGGCGATGCCGTTTTGGCTGGAACACAAGCCCGGCGTCGAAATTCCGCCCTGCACCTTGGCTTGGGCGCAAACCTGCGGCTGGCTGTGGTCGATCCCGACCCAAGGCCGCATTGGCTGCGGCTATGTCTACTCGGATCGCCACACCACGCCCGACAAGGCGCAGGCCGAGATTGAGGGCGTGCTGGGGCACAAGATCGAGCCGAGAAATGACATCAAGATCGACGCCGGAAGGCTGGACAAGCCGTGGATTGGCAATTGTTTGGCTTTGGGCCTGTCGTCGAGTTTTCTCGAGCCGCTGGAAGCGACTTCGATCCACGGCACGATTGTGCAACTGATGATATTCAGCCAGTTCCATTTGAAACATCCAGCGAAGATGCCCCTTCGGGACCGCCCGGACTACAACGCCGCCGTGGCGCGGCAGGTCGACGATTTCCGCGATTTCATCAACCTGCATTATGTCAGTGAACGCGATGATTCACCGTTCTGGCGCGATGTGAAAGGCCAATTTATTGGCGAAAATACGCGAAAAAAACTGGACCGTTGGGCCAAAAACATGCCCTCGAGCCGTGATTTTCGCCCGTTCCCCGGGCATTTCCCGCATGTCGAAACGACTCTGCATTATCCGGTACTGGATGGATTGGGGTTGTTGAATGCTCAAACGGCCAAAGCGGAATTGGCGAATAACCCGGCGCTGCGGGCGTTGGGTCGCAAGAATGTCGAAAGCCTGACCAAAGAATATCGCCTCGCTTCGTCCAAGGCTTTGGGTCACCGCGAATTCCTCGAAACTTTCAAACAGGGAGCCTTCGCATGAGCTTCAAGATCACCATCATTGGCGCCGGCTCGGTCGGATTCACCAAAAAGCTGGTCAGCGACATTCTGAAAGTCCCGGAATTCGCCGGGGTCGAATTCGCTTTGACCGATATCAACGCCCACAACCTCGACATGATCGCCCAGATCATCGGCCGAATCGTCAAGGTCAACAACCTGCCGGCAAAGGTTACCGCAACCACTGACCGGCGTGAGGCGCTGAAGGATGCCCGCTATGTGATGAACGTCGTGCGCGTTGGCGGGTTGGAGGCTTTTGCCGACGACATCCGCATCCCGCTGAAATACGG